>NZ_JBHVER010000013.1:0-82027 GCF_042802195.1 Kitasatospora sp. NPDC057500
GGCCCGCCCCACCGGGTGGGACGGGCCGCCGCCGGTACGGCGAACGTGCTCAGGAGTGGCCGAGCTCCTCGGTGGGCGCGTCCGGCTCGACCGAGCCGGAGAGCCGGTCCGGGTGCAGCGGCAGCGGCTCGACCACCAGCTCGTCCAGGATCAGCTCGGCGGGCGCCGGCGGCGCCGGGATGACGGCCGCCTCGGAGTGCCCGCCGCAGCCGTACGCGAAGGAGACGATCTGGCCGTCGGCCGGGCCGAACTCGTTGCCGCAGACGCCGAAGGCCTGGCCGAGCGTGCCGCCGATCGGGATCAGGAAGCCGCAGCTGACGCAGGAGGCCGGGGCGGACTGCGCCATCGGCGTCTGCGGGCCGTGCGCCTTCTCCCAGCGGTCGGCGGCCAGGTGCATGCCGAGCCGGGAGAGCACCCGGCTGCGGCCCATGCCCAGCTCGTCGGCGACGGCGCTGATCTGCGCGCGCACCGGCGCCGGCTGGATGTCCGGGTCGGAGACCAGCACGTCCTCCTGGGCGACCTGCGCCACGGCGGAGTTCGGCGCGGGCTCGTCCTCGCCGGTCCAGCCCGGCTCCAGGCGCAGGTCGTCGGCGTCGGTGGGGAGCAGGTCCCCGGGGCCCATGTCGCCGGGGCGCAGCCGCTCGCTCCACGGCACCCACTGCGGGGCGAGGATCGCGTCGGCGCCGGGCAGCAGCACGACCTCGTCCAGCGTCACGTTCTTGGCGCGCGGGGCGCGGGCCACGGTGACGGCCCAGTGCCAGCCGCGGTAGGCCGCGTCCAGGCACTCGAAGGTATGGGTGACGACACGGTCGGCCTCGGCCTGGACACCCAGGTGGGCTCCGACGGTCTCGGCGCCGACGGCGTCCTCGGCGGCCTGACGGGCGAGTTCGACGGCCTCGGCACAGAGCCGATCAGGGGTACGGCTTCGCATCGCAGCACTCACGGCGTCGATTCTCTCCCAGTTCTTCTGTCGCCCACGGCGAGTTGCCTGTTCCGTCGCGGCTCGGTGTCCCTCGTCCATTCTGCGCGACCGCGGGCCACCGCGGATACCGGCCGCGCCGCTCGTCAGGTCCGCCGGAGCCGGTCGGGCCCTCGGGCGGACCCTGGGCAGGCTACCCGCCGGTCGGCCGCCCGGCACAGTCCGGGGCGTCAGGGGCGTCCGGAGTGGCTCCGGGACGTCCGGTTCGGGAACGCCGGCCGACGGCCGCGCGGCGCGGTGCGGAATCCCGCGTCGCCGTCCTGATTCTGGGGCAGGATGGGCATGTGGCGGACGAGAACCCGTCGCAGCACGCACTGCGCGCCTCGCAGACCGGCAGCCCCGACGAGGCGAACGCCGTGCCGCGACAGCAGCCTCCGGTCCACGCCGCGGACGAACCGCGGTCCGTGGACCCCTCGCCACTGCCCGACGCCGAGGCCGACGGGGCCGCCGAGGTGCCCGAGGGGGAGGAGCCCCGCCGGCACTTCCTGGTCCGCACCGCCTCCGCGGCCGGCTCCCGCACCGGCAAGGTGGTGCACGGCACCGGCCGCCGGATCCGCCGGGCCACCGCCGCCGAGGGCGCCGGCGAGTCGGGGCTGGCCAAGCTGATCGAACTGCACGCGCTGAACGCCTTCGGCGACATGCTGATCACCGTGGCGCTCGCCTCCACCATCTTCTTCTCGGTGCCCACCGGCGAGGCCCGCGGCCGGGTGGCGCTCTACCTGCTGGTCACCATGGCGCCGTTCGCCCTGCTCGCCCCGGTGATCGGCCCGATGCTGGACCGCCTGCCGCACGGCCGCCGGGCCGCGATGGCGACGTCGATGCTGGCCCGCGCGGTGCTCGCCTGGACGATGGCCGGCGTGGTGGCCGGCGGCGGGCTGGCGCTCTACCCGGAGGCGCTCGGCGTGCTGGTCGCCTCCAAGGCGTACGGGGTGGTGCGCAGCGTGGTGGTGCCCCGGCTGCTGCCCAGCCGGCTCTCCCTGGTGAAGGCGAACTCCCGGGTCACCCTGGCCGGGCTGCTGGCCACCATGGTCGCGGCGGGCGTCGGCGGGCTGCTGCACCTGATCGGGCCGGGCTGGCCGCTGCGCGGCGCCTTCCTGGTGTTCGTCGCGGGCACCCTGATGGCCTTCCACCTGCCGCACGCGGTCGACTCGGCCAAGGGCGAGCAGCGCGCCGTGCTGCACGCCGAGGAGCCCCCGCCGGGCCACCACCTCGGTGTGCTGCAAGGCCGCGGCCACGACGACACCCCTGGTCCGGAGGCCGCCGGGCAGCGGCCCAAGGCCTCGCTGCGCACCGTCGGCCCGTCGGTGATCCTGGCGCTGCGCGCGATGGCGGCGATGCGCTGGCTGGTCGGCTTCCTGGTGCTGTTCCTGGCGTTCCTGCTGCGCGACAACCCGATCGGGGGCCTCCAGCCGACCCTGGCGCTCGGCCTGGTGGCACTGGCCGCCGGGACGGGCAACGCGCTCGGCTCGGTGCTCGGCGCCTGGCTGCGCCCGCGCGGCCCGGAGCTGACGGTCACCGCGATGCTGCTGCTGGCCTGCTGCGCCACGGCCGCCGCCGCGCTCTGGTACGGCACGGTGACGGTGGTCGCGGTCGCCGGGACGGCCGGACTGGCGGCCTCGCTGGGCAAGCTGTCGCTGGACGCGCTGATCCAGCGGGACGTCCCCGAGTCGGTGCGGACCTCCGCCTTCGCCCGCTCGGAGACGGCGCTCCAGCTGTCCTGGGTGGCGGGCGGCGCGGTCGGCATCCTGCTGCCGCTGGACGGCGCGCTCGGCCTTTCGGTGGCCGCCGCCGTGGTCGGCGTGGTGCTGCTCTGGACGTTCCGCTCGCTGCTGCGGGTGGGGCTGCGCCCCCGCCCGGCCGCGCCCCGGGTCGCGTAGGGCGTCCCCGCGGACAACACGCGGTGCCCGACCCCCGCGTAGCGTGATCGCGAAAGCCCGGTAGCCTCTGACGCATGAGCCTCAGCACCCGCGCAGTCGCCGGCCTCGGCGCCGTCGTCGTCATCGCCGCCGGCACGGTCGGCGGGTCCATCGCCTACGCGGCGAACCAGCACGAGATCAGCGACCACCGCGCCACCCTGGTGGTCGGCAACTCCTCGCAGGCCGTCGACCCGTTCTGCTTCAACGGCGGCCAGCCGCTGACCGAGCAGCAGCAGGAGGAGTGCCAGGACAAGGCCGGCAAGGCCCTGGAGGACGGCACCCTCCCCTCGTCCGACGTGGTCCTCAGCGACCGGATCGCCATCGGCGTCAGCCCGGAGGTCGCGGACCGCGGCTGGTGGGCCAACACCAACGGCGGCCAGCAGGGCCAGGGCGGCCGGTTCATCCTCGCCTCGGCGGCGCGCGACGTGACCTTCTCGGGCTCGGTGCCGGCCAGCAAGGCTCTCAACGCCTCCGGCAAGACCCTGATCACCGTGGTCGAGACCGACCCGAAGGCGCCGGACTCGATCTACGCCGTCTGGTACTTCCAGCTGAACACCCAGGACAGCTGACGGTCGTCCGGTGACGGTACGACTCCCCGACGAGCAGTCGGACCCCGCGCGGGCCCGGCTGCTCGTCGTCGTCGCGGTGCCGGCCGAGGCCGACGCCGTGCTGCGCGGCCTGGGCCGCGCACCGCAGGCCCCGCCGGAGCGGGTGGCGCTGCCGGGCGGCGCGCTGGACCGCGTCGCGCACCCCTCGGGGGTGACGGTGGACGTGCTGGCCGGCGGGGTCGGCCCCGGCGCCGCGGCGGCGGCCGCCGCCACCGCGCTCGGCGCCGCCCGCTACGACCTGGTGCTCTCGGCCGGCATCGCCGGCGGCTTCGCCCCCCGGGCGCCGGTCGGCGCGACCGTGGTCGCCACCGAGATCGTCGCCGCCGACCTCGGCGCCGAGACCCCCGAGGGCTTCGCCGACGTCACCGAACTGGGCTTCGGGACCGTCCGGCACTCCCCGGCGCCGGCCGCCGTGGCGCTCGCCGCCGAGGCCCTGGGCGCGGTCGCCGGAACGGTGCTCACCGTGTCGACGGTCACCGGGAGCGCCGCGCGCGCCGCCGCCCTGACCGCCCGCCACCCGGACGCGGTGGCCGAGGCGATGGAGGGCTTCGGGGTCGCCGAGGCCGCCGCCCGGCACGGTGTACCGTCGTTCGAACTGCGCACCGTCTCCAACGCCGTGGGCCCGCGCGACCGGTCCACCTGGCGGATCGGGGAGGCGCTGGCCGCGCTGGAGCGCGCCTTCGCCGCCCTGCCCCACCCCGCGCTAGTGAAGGAGGCCGGCCGTGGCTGAACGGCTGAGCATCGCGTACTCGCCCTGCCCGAACGACACCTTCGTCTTCCACGCCTGGTCGCACGGCCTGGTCCCGGGCGCGGACGCCCCCGAGGTCACCTTCGCCGACATCGACGTCACCAACGGCCTGGCCGAGCGCGGCGGGCCGGACGTCCTCAAGGTCAGCTACGCCGCCCTGCCGTGGGTGCTGGACGAGTACACCCTGCTGCCGTGCGGCGGCGCGCTCGGCCGCGGCTGCGGCCCGCTGGTGCTGACCCGCCCGGAGAGCGGCGACGACCTCAGCGGCAGGACGGTGGCGGTCCCCTCCGAGCGGTCCACCGCCTACCTGCTGTTCCGGCTCTGGGCGGCGAAGGCGGTGCCCGGCGGCCTCGGCGAGATCGTGGTGCTGCCGTTCCACGAGATCATGCCCGCCGTCCGGGACGGCCGGGTGGACGCCGGCCTGGTCATCCACGAGGCCCGGTTCACCTACCAGGACTACGGTCTGCGCTGCCTCGCCGACATGGGCGAGGCCTGGGAGCGGGAGACCGGCCTGCCGATCCCGCTGGGCGCGATCATCGCCCGTCGCTCGCTGGGCACCGAGCGGCTGCGGGAGCTCACCGCGACGGTCCGCGCCTCCGTCCGGCAGGCCTGGGACGACCCGGAGGCCAGCCGCCGGTACGTGCTGGAGCACGCCCAGGAGATGGACCCGTCCGTCGCGGACCGGCACATCGCCCTGTACGTGAACGAGTTCACCGCGGACCTCGGCGAGGAGGGGCGGGCGGCCGTGCGCGCGCTGCTCACCCGGGCCGCCGCGGAAGGGCTGGTGCCTCCGCTCGGCCCGGGTGCGCTGGACTTCTGAGCCCCGCCGCGCGGCCCCCCTACACGTCGAACTGGTCGGCCACCGCGCGCAGCAGCACGGCGAGCTTCTGCCCGGCCGGCTTGGCCGGGTAGCGGCCGTGCTGGAGGCCCGGCAGCACCGCGTCCATCATCGTGATGAGGTCCTGCACCAGCGCCGCCATGTCGTCCGGGCTCTTGCGCTGGGCGGCGGCCACCGAGGGCAGTGCGTCCAGCAGCTGGACCTGCATCGCCTGGTCGCCGCGGTGCCCGGCGACCACGCCGAACTCGACCCGCTGGCCCGGCTTCAGCGACGTGATCCCGGCGGGCAGCGCCTTGGTGTGGACGAAGACGTCGCCGCCGTCGTCGCGCGACAGGAAGCCGAAGCCCTTCGTCTCGTTGAACCACTTGACCTGGCCGGTGGGCATCTCGAACAGTCCTCGATGTGGGTGTGAGGGATCCCGGCCCTGGCCGGGGATCACTGGGTGGTGGGACAGCGGGCCGGCCCTGGGGGACGCGCCCGCGGGGGCTCGCACGGTCAGCACGCTGTAAGGAGCAGACTAACGGTCCGTCACTGTCTCATCCGCGTTCCGCACAAGATCCGTACGGGGCTCCGACGGCCACGGGCGACCCGGAACCGGCATGGCCGGGGCGCGGCTCGGCGCTGTCCACAGGCTCGCACCCCCGGTCGGAGAGAAAGGGGGCGCACTGATCGCACCCCTCGGCACAGCCTGCATACCCCCGCCCAGCAGGGATCAAAACTCCCAGCGCCCGGAAAACTGCGCAACGTGACGGGGCCGCTCGTCCGCGAAGCGGTCCCGGGCAGCGCCGCCGCCACCGTGCCGAAACGACCCCCGGCGTCCTCTGCGAGACTGGGGCGGCAGCCGAACCCGCCGTCCCGGCCGCAGAGGAGCAGACCCCGTGAGCAGCCAGAGCGCCGACCGCGGCGACGCCTACGTCAAGGCCGGAGCGATCGTCTTCGGGCTCGGCGCGCTCGCCACGCTCGTCACCTTCGTGCCGCTGTTCCTGGGCCTGACGCCGCTGCCCACCGCCGCGTACTGGCTGAGCATGCTGATGCCGCTGGGCTTCCTGCTCGCCCTCACCGGCCTGCTGCTCTCCGCGCGGGCCCAGCGCCGCCGCTCCCGCGCCAACGCCTGAGAGGTGTCCTAGACGACCGCGCCGAGGTGCCCGGCCAGCCAGGCCGGGAAGGCGGTGAGGTCGGGCAGCACCACGTCCGCGCCGGCCGCCCGCAGCTCCTCGGGGCCGTACGGGCCGGTGGCCACCGCCACCGCGACGGCGCCCGCGTGCCGGGCGCCCCGGATGTCGCCCAGGTGGTCGCCGACGTAGACGGTGGCGCCGTGCTCGCGCAGCGCGTCGCCCTTGGTCTCCGCCCAGAGGTCGCCGGCCACCGCGTCCGCCCGCAGACCCGAGTGCTCCAGGTGCAGCCGGGCGTTCGGCTCGTACTTGCCGGTGATCACCGCGACCCGGCCGCCGTGCGCGCGGACCGCTTCCAGGGCGGCGTGCGCTCCGGGCAGGGCGACGGTCGGCGCGAAGGCGTGGTCCCGGTACAGCGTGCGGTAGCGGTCCACGACCGCCTCCAGCCGCTCCGCCGGGAACCAGTTGCGCAGTTCGTCGACGAGCGGCGGTCCGAGCCGGGTGACCACCAGATCGGCGTCGATGAAGGTCCCGGTCTCGGCCGACAGCGCCAGGTAGGTGGCACGGATGCCGGGCCGGGTGTCCAGCAGCGTCATGTCGAGGTCGAAGCCGACGGTGAGCGGGGCGTCCGAGATAGCGGGCATGACCGTCAGGCTATCCAACGCGCCCGGCCGGGCCGTCCGCGCCCTCCGGGCCGCCGACCTGCCCGAAGGAACGATTTGCCCCGGCTTCCGCGTGGAACTTAGGTTTGCCTGAGCTATCTGCGAGAGAGAGCCATGACCGACACCACCGAGCCCGGCAGAACCCGCCTGCTGCGCCGCCGAATACTGTGGCTCGCCGCCGCGCTGGCCGTGCTGGCCGCCGCGGTGCTGCTGAGCCTGGCGGTCGGCAGCCGGAACATCCCGTTCGGCGACACCGTCGACGCCCTGCTGCACGGCGGGGACACCACCAACGCCGTCGTGATCCGCGAGCTGCGGGTGCCGCGCACGGTCGTCGGCCTCGCGGTCGGCGCGGCGCTCGGCCTGGCCGGCACCGTGATGCAGGGCATCACCCGCAATCCGATCGCCGACCCCGGCATCCTCGGCGTCAGCCAGGGCGCGGCGGCCGGCGTGGTGCTGGCGATCTCCGCGTTCTCGGTCTCCACGCTCACCGGGTACGTCTGGTTCGGCTTCGCCGGCGCGGTGATCGCCACCATGGTGGTGTACGGGCTGGCCGGACGCGGCCGGGGCGGGGCGACGCCGATCAAGCTGGCGCTGGCCGGCTCGGCGATGTCCGCGTTCATCACCTCGCTCAACACCCTGGTGCTCACCACCGACGCCGCCGCCATGGACCAGTTCCGGTTCTGGCACGTCGGCTCGCTCTCCGGCCGCACCGCGGACGTCGCCTGGCAGCTGATGCCGTTCCTGGCCGTCGGCACGGTGCTGGTGTTCGCGGTGGCGCGCGGACTGGACGCGCTGGCGCTCGGCGACGACACCGCCAAGGGGCTCGGTGCGAAGACCGGCCTGGTCCGGGCCGTCGGCGCGCTCGGCGCCACCGTGCTGACCGGCTCGGCGGTCGCGGCGGCCGGACCGATCGCCTTCGTCGGCCTGGCCGTGCCGCACGCCGCCCGCGCGGTGGCCGGCGCCGACCACCGCTGGGTGCTCACACTCTCCGCCGTGCTCGGCCCGGCGCTGCTGCTGCTCGCCGACACGCTGGGCCGGGTGCTGTTCCCGCCCTCCGAGGTGCCGGCCGGTGTGATGACCGCACTGGTCGGTGTGCCGGTGCTGGTCGCACTGGTCCGGCGGCGGAAGGTGGTGGCGGCATGACGGCCCCGATGGTCCCGCTGCGCGGCTACACCGTGGTGCGCGCCCGGGGCGTCTCCTTCCTGCTGCACCGGCGCTCCGGCTACGCGGCGCTCGGCCTGTTGCTGGCGCTCGCCGCCACCGTCGTCGCCTCGCTCTGCCTGGGCGAGTCCACCGTGGCGCCCGGCGAGGTGCTGAAGGTGGTGCTCGGGCAGCCCAGCCCGCACGAACTGGTGGTCGGCGAGTTCCGGCTGCCCCGCGTGGTGGTCGGCCTGCTGGTCGGCGCCGCGCTCGGGCTGGCCGGGGCACTGATCCAGACCGTCGCCCGCAATCCGCTGGCCAGCCCGGACGTGGTCGGCGTCTCCTGGGGCGCCACCGCCACCGTGGTCGGCCTGCTGGCCTACGGCGTGGTCGACTCCACCGGCCAGGTGCCGTACGCGGCCGTCGCCGGAGGACTGGTGGCCGGCCTACTGGTCTACCTGCTGGCCTGGCGGCGCGGGCTGCACGCCCAGCGCTTCGTGCTGATCGGCATCGGCATCTCGGTCGCACTCTCCTCGCTGACCTCGGTGTTCCTCACCAAGGGCGACGGCTTCCAGGCGCAGGCCGCCAAGGTGTGGATGACCGGCAGCCTGAACGGCGCCGGATACGACCAGGCCGGCTGGCTCGCCTGGGTGCTGCTGGCCGCCACGCCGGTGGCGCTCTGGGCGGCGCGGGCGCAGCGCTCGATCTCCTTCGACGACGCCACCGCCGTCGGCCTCGGGCTGCGGCTGAACCGGATCCGGCTCGGCATGGCGCTGCTCGGCGTGGTTCTCGCCTCCTGCGCGGCGGGCGCGGCCGGTCCGGTGGACTTCGTCGCGCTGATGGCCCCGCAGATCGCCGTGCGGCTGGCCCGCTCGGCGCAGATCCCGCTGTTCTGCTCGGCGCTCACCGGCGCACTGGTCGTCGTCCTGGCCGACCTGCTGGCCCGCCGGATGCTGGCGCCCACCGAGCTGCCGGTCGGCGTGGTGACCGGGCTGGTCGGCGCGCCGTACCTGATGTGGCTGCTGATCCGCTCCCGCCGTGGAGGTGCCTGAGTCGTGGAGGTCCCGATGCCCGCCGACGCCGTGTCCGTCGACACCGAGTCCGTCCACCGCCTGGAAGCGCGGGAGCTGACCCTCGCCTACGAGGCCAGGACGGTCGCCGAGCAGCTCTCGCTGCAGATCCCGGACGGCAGGGTCACGGTGATCGTCGGACCGAACGCCTGCGGCAAGTCCACCCTGCTGCGCGCGCTCGGCCGGCTGCTGAAGCCGACCCGCGGCGCGGTGCTGCTGGACGGCGAGGAGCTGGCGCGCGTCCCCACCAAGCAGATCGCCCGGCGGATCGGCCTGCTGCCGCAGTCGCCGTCCGCCCCCGAGGGCATCGCGGTGGCCGACCTGGTGTCGCGCGGCCGCCAGCCGCACCAGAGCTGGTGGCAGCAGTGGTCGGCGGAGGACGAGGCGGCGGTCGCGGAGGCACTGGAGCGCACCTCGACGGCCGAGCTGGCCGAGCGCGGTGTGGACGAGCTGTCCGGCGGGCAGCGGCAGCGGGTCTGGATCGCCATGGCACTCGCCCAGGGCACCGACATCCTGCTGCTCGACGAGCCGACCACCTTCCTGGACATCGCGCACCAGGTCGAGGTGCTGGACCTGGTGCGCCGGCTGAACGTGGAGCGCGGGCGGACGATCGTCGCGGTGCTGCACGACCTCAACCAGGCGGCCCGGTACGCGGACCACCTGGTGGCGATGCGGGAAGGCCGGATCGTCGCGCAGGGCCCGCCGGCCGAGGTGGTCACGGCGGAGCTGGTGCGCGAGGTGTTCGGGCTGGACTCGGTGGTGGTGCCGGATCCGGTGACCGGGACGCCGTTGGTGGTACCGGGCGCGCCGTGGGCGGCCAAGACGGGCGCATAGCAAAACTTTATGCACCAATTCGGACATAATCGACGGACTGCGCTCACCCCGCGCTCACCCTCCCCCCGCCGTCCGAGGTGCCGATGTCCCCGCTCACCCGCCGCACCCTGCTGACCTCCCTCGGCGGGCTCGGCGGCGCCGCGCTCACCGGCTGCACGACCCGCCACCCCGCACCCCCGCCGGCCGGACTCCCGGCCAGCGCCGACACCCCCTCGCCCACCCCGCTGCCGCCGGTCACCGTGGCCACCGCCACCGGCCCGGTCACCGTGCCCGGCGCGCCGATGCGGGTGGTCGCCCTGGACACCGCCGAACTGGACTCCGCGCTCACCCTCGGCATCACCCCGGTCGGCGCGGCCCGGCCCGCGGCGGACCGGGCGTTCCCCGACTACTGGCCCGCCTCCCGGCTCGACCGGATCGCCTACGTCGGCCCGGTCGGTGCCCCGGACCTCGCCGCGGTCCGGGCCCTGCGCCCCGACCTCATCCTGTCCAACCAGTCCCGCGACGGCGGCCGGTACGACGACCTGCGGGCGATCGCCCCGACCGTCCTCACCCAGACCACCGGCGCGCCCTGGAAGGCCAACGTCCAGACCCACGCCCAGGCGCTCAGCCGCCAGGACGCGGCGGCGGCGTTCGCGGCCTCCTACCAGCGGCACGTCAACCAGGTGGTGACCGCGCTGGCGAACGCCAGGGCGAGCGGTCGGCGGGTCAGCCTGCTCCGCTTCGTCGAGGGCGGCGGCATCCGGATGTACGGCCGGCAGACCTTCCCGGGCTCGGTGCTCGCCGAGGCCGGCCTCGCCCGACCGGACGCCCAGAACACCGACCAGCCCGACCAGGAGCTCCCGCCCGACCAGCTCGCGAAGGCCGACGGCGACCTGCTCCTCTACGCCGGCTACGGCGACCCGGCCCGCAACGGCCTCACCGCCACCCTGGCGAGCCCGGCCTGGCAGTCCCTGGAGGCCGTCAAGGCCCACCGCGCCTTCCCCGTCGACGACCAGCTCTGGTTCCAGCCCCTCGGCTACACCGGCGCCAACTACCTCCTCCAGCAGCTCCAACGCTTCCTCGGCGCCTGACCGGGGTCCGGGCGGCGCGGGGCAGGTCCGTCGCCACGACCGGGCGCCGGCGGTCGTGCGTCAGGGCGAGCCGGTGGCGGCCGGTGGGCGCGCGGGCGCCGTGGACCCGCCTGGCCGCGGCCTCCTGGCGGACCGGGCCGCCGCCGTCGGCCCGCCCGACGAAGACCTCGTCGGCCGGGCCCGTGGCGGGGTCACTCCTCCTCCTCGTCGGCGACGGCGTTCAGGGAGGTGATGAGGGAGGAGAGCCGGGAGTTCCAGTTCTGGTGGGTCTGGCCGTCGATGGCGTGCTTCTTGGCCAGGTCGCGGACGGAGCGCTGGGCGCTCTTCAGCTTGGCGGCGGCGTCGTCGGGGCGGCCCTCGTTGAGGCGGGCGGTGGCCTCGTCGAGGGTGCGCAGCAGTTCGATCTGGCGGCCGCGGTCCTTCTCCACCTGGGTCTGCGCGATGCTCTGCCGCAGGGCGTTGATCTGCATCAGCGGGGCCGGGTCGTGCGGGGCCGGGGTGCCGGCGGGGGCCGTCGGGGTGGGGCGGGCGGACGGGGTGGTGGCGGTCGGTGTCGGCGTCGGCGTCGCGGTGGGGGTGGGCGCAGCGGTGGCGGTCGCGGTGGGGCGGGCGGACGGCGCGGCGGCGGGGGTCGACGGGTCGTCGAAGGCGGTGAGGGCGAGCACCGCGGCGCCCGCGACACCGGCCAGGCCGAGGGCGCCGAACACGATCGGCTTGCGGCGGCTCTCCCGCTCGGGCTCCGCCGGCGGCGGGCCCGCCGGGATCGGCGCCATCACGGAGGTGGCCGCCGGGGGCACGGGCGGCGCCGGCTGGGGCGGCAGCAGGGTGGTGTGCTGCTGGTCCAGGGCGGGCGCGGGGGCCGGGAAGGCGGGCGGCAGCGGGGCGGCGGCGAGCAGTTCGGTGGTCGGGTCCGCGGGCACCAGCCCCGGCACGCAGGCCAGCAGTTCGGCCCGCGCCGCGACGGCGTCCGCCGGACGGGCGGCCGGGTGCTTGGCGAGCAGCCGCAGCACCGCCGCGTCCAGCACGGGCGGCAGGCCGGGACGCCGGGCGGAGGGCGGCAGCGGCTGCTCCCCGACGTGCTTGTAGGCGATCGCCACCGGAGTCTCGGCGGTGAACGGCGGCGCGCCCGTGAGCATCTCGGTGAGCACGCAGCCGACCGCGTACAGGTCGGTGCGCCCGTCCAGCGGGCTCGCGGTGGCCTGCTCCGGCGACAGGTACGCGGCAGTGCCGAGCACCGAGGCGGTCTGGGTCAGGTTGTGCGAGGAGCCCGCCCGGGCGATGCCGAAGTCGACGACCTTCACCCCGCCGTCGTCGGTGATCATGATGTTGCCGGGCTTGATGTCCCGGTGCACCAGGCCCGCCGCGTGCGCGTGGGCCAGCCCCTCGCAGACCGCGGCCGCGATCCCGACCGCCTGCTCGACCGGCAGCACCGGCCGCTGGGCCAGCAGTGCGGCCAGCGAGCGGCCCTGCACCAGCTCCATCACGATGTACGGCGAGCCCTGGTCGACCCCGGAGTCGAAGACCATGACGATCCTGGGGTGGACCAGCATCGCGGCGTGCTGCGCCTCGCGGCCGAACCGCTCGGCGAACCGCGGGTCGTCGGCGAGGCCCCCGTTGAGGACCTTGACGGCCACCTGGCGTCCCAGCACGTGGTCCACCCCGCGCCAGACCGTGGCCATGCCGCCGACGCCGAGTATCTCGACGAGTTCGTAGCGCCCGTTCAGCGCGCGTCCGATCACCTGGAACCGCTCCCCTCAGAGGCCCGGCCCGGGGTCCCGGGCCGCCTCGTGCACCTGTGCACGATAGCCCCGGCCGCCGGCGGGCCCGCCGGAAGGAGGAAGGCGGCCGGGGAACCGGGCAGCGGATCCCCGACCGCCGGCTCGTGGTCGTACGGGGACGACGGTCACGATCGGTCCTGGTCGGACTGGTCGAGCGGGGTGCCGGCCCGCCCTGACTGCGGGCGGGCGGGCCGGCGGGGTCCGGTCCGAACGGTCCTGCGGGCGCGTTCCGGGGTGCGCCCGCGGGACCGTCCGGGACCGGCCGGGTGGACGACTGGCACGGGGGAGCCGGCCGGCCACTCGGGGTCCTCGGGTGGAGCGGGGTACTGCGGTGGTGCGGGGTACTGCGTTACTGCGGTGGTGCGGTCCGGATGGGCGACGGGCCCGGGGGGAATCGCTCGCCGCCCATCCGGAGATCGTGGGTCACCTCGTGTGGCCCGGGGTGGTGCCGGTGCTGTCCGGCCGGTCGGTCCTCGCCGGCCCCGGCACGTCCGGGGTGACCGCCGCGGGCGGCGCGGTGGCCGCCTTCGAGGCCCGGCCGGCGCCACCGTTCGCACCGGCGGCACCTTGGCTGCCGGCGCCCTGGCTGCCCTGGCCGGTGCTGCCGGAACCGCCGGCGCCCTGGCCGTTGCCGCTGCCGGTCCCGCCGCTCCCGCCGCCTCCGGAGGCCCCGGAGGTCGCGGCACCGGGCCGGGACGGTGCCGGAGTGCCCTGGCGGCCGTCGTCGCCCGCGCCGCGCAGCAGCCGGACGCAGTACTCCTCCACCTTGTCCACCCCGCCGGCCGCGGCGACCAGCCCGCCGAACTGGGGGTCGGTGACCAGCGTGCGCGGCCGCTCGCCCTTGCCCTCCCGGTCGGAGAACGCCTTGCAGAGCGCCGCGTGGGCCACCGGGTTCGACGGGCCGCGCCCGTCCCCCGGCGTGGCGGCGGGCGGCTGCGACGCCGTCGGCCGGCCGGCCGAGGCGGCGGGGTCGGAGGCGGCCGGACCGGGGGTGGCCGGGCCGCTCGACGGACTCTCCGAGGGACCGCCGGACGCTCCACCGGCCGGAGCGGCGGTGGACGGCTCCGCCGACGGCCCACCGGCCGGCGGCGTTCCGGAACGGGTCCCGGTCGTGCTCTGCGGAGCGGACGTCACGGGGGCGACCACGTGCCGCTCCGGCGTGTTCGAACCGCCGCCCAGCGGCGAGGGCAGGTTGCCCGTGCCGGCCGCGACCGCGACCCCGCCGAGCGCAGTGGCGCCGAGCACGACGACGGCGGCCTTCGTGCTGAAGGCCCTCGTCAGCGCGGCGGTTGCCATCGAACGTCTCCGGACGGGTGCGGGTGCGGCGGGTACTGCGGGGACGGGCGCGAGACGGGCCTCCCGGAACGCGGCCAGGGCCGCCTCCTCCCCGGCCAGTTCGCCCTGCTCCGCCGGCGCCGCGGCGGCGGCGAGCACCCGGGCGACCCGTTCCTGCGGCCCGTTGCCGGGCGGAAGGGGTCCCGCGTGCCCGGTGCTGCCGTCCGGGCCGGTGAGCGAGGCGTCCCGCCCGGCCGACGGGCCGCCCACGGCACCGGCGAGCAGCTGCTCGGCGGTGTCACGGTCGATCCGACGGGATCGGTTGGTGCTCATCTCATGTCCTTCAGCGTCGCGGCCCGGCGTTCTGTCACACCCTGCGGAGAATTTTTTTTCGCGGCTCGTCCGAGCCCCTTCCGGGCCGCCCCGCCGCCGGTCGGCCCCCCGGCCTGACCGACGGCCGGGCCGCCCCCCGGAGTACCGTCCCCGCCGCGCCGCGCGGCCGGGATGCCGGAGCCGCCCGCGTTCGCCGGGAACGACTGCTCCAGCAGCTTGGCGAGCCGCTTCAGGCCCCGGTGCGCGGCCATCCGGACGGAGCCGGAGCGC
Organism: Kitasatospora sp. NPDC057500; assembly: GCF_042802195.1. Taxonomy (NCBI): domain Bacteria; kingdom Bacillati; phylum Actinomycetota; class Actinomycetes; order Kitasatosporales; family Streptomycetaceae; genus Kitasatospora; species Kitasatospora sp. NPDC057500. The sequence continues at coordinate 14,634 of NZ_JBHVER010000013.1, forward strand.
TTGCCGAGCACCTGGGCGGCGCTCTCCGCGTCCAGTTCCATCACCACCCGCAGCAGCACCGCCTCGGCCTGGTCCCGGGGCAGCCGGGAGATCAGTGCCAGCGCGTCCGCGGTGCCGACCGAGGCGAGCGCCGCGCCCGCGGTGTCGTCCCCGCCGGCCAGCCCGGACAGGTACTCGAAGGGCAGGTCGGTGACCGGTCGGCGGCGGCGGGCCCGCAGGTGGTCCAGCGCCCGGTTGCGCGCGACGGTCGCCGCCCAGCCGCGGAATCCGTCGCCGTCGCCGGTGAAGGAGCCGAGGTCGCGGGCGATCTGCAGCCAGGCCTCGGAGGCGATGTCCTCGGCGTCCTGGGCGTCCTCGGGCCTGCCACCGACCAGCACCCGCAGGTAGCGGAGCAGGCCCGGCTGGACGCTCCGGAACAGCAGCCGGAAGGCCTCCTCGTCCCCGCCCTGCGCCGCCCTGACGGCCTCGGTCAGATCGACGGGGGTGGTGGTCGCGCCGCCCGCGGGCGGGCCTGGTGGCGGTCCGGACGTCGGGACCGGTCCGGACCGGCCGACGGCGTTGTCGGTGCCCGCTCCGGGGCGTTCTGCACTCTGCACCCGCCACATCATCCGCCATTCGGGCGAACGTCCCGTGCCACTGCGCCGGGACCGTCCCGCGGTACTCCGTCCGCAACCCGGCGGACCGCGACCGAAACGCGGACCAACCCCCATGGAACCTTCAGGTCGAAGGTCCCGACAGCTCCCGCCCTTCGCATGTGACGCCAGAATGGCCTTATCACCTACGTTGTAGGTGAACGATCCATTCTCGCCGCCGCCTCGCGCCCCCACCCCTTCGCGCGCTGCAGGTGCTGCCGGCCGCTCCCCCACCCCCAGGAACGCCATGACCTCCGCCGCCCACGAGCTCTTCGAGCGCGGCCTGCGCGACCACCTCGCACCCGCCCTCCGCCTGCTGGGCCTCACCGGCTGGCGGCGGACCTTCAGCCTCCCCGACCCGACCCACTGGGCGCTGCTCGGCCTGGTCGAGCAGCGCGCCGACGGCCGGCTCCGCTACACCTTCGACCTGAGCCTGGTGCGCCGCGCCGACTGGACCGCCGCGGCCTTCCCCGGCCCGCGCCCCGACCCGCGCGCCGTCTACGGCGTCGAGTCCTGGCGGGCCCGGATCGGCGAGCTGCTGCCGGTCTGCGAGGACGTCTGGTGGGAGGTGCTGCCCGGCCCGCGCTGGCGGGTCGCCCTGGACGACTCGGTGGCCGCCGTCCGCCACTACGGACTGCCCGAGCTGCGCCGCCGGGCCGAACGGGAGCGCGGCACGGCGGCCGGCGAGACCTACCTCTCCCCGGCCGAGCTCGAACAGGTCAACGCCGCCCTGCTGGCCGTCCCGGTGGCCCGGATCCAGCGCGCCGAACTGGTCGGCGGGGCACTCGTCCTCACCGGCGCCTGGACGAGGGCGGACGCGGCCGCGCGCACCGTGCTGCGCGGCGTCGCCCACGGCTTCCTCTCCGCCGGGGACGAGCTCTTCGCCGTCGTCCGGTGCATGGACACCCTCGGCCGGCCGCTCTGGGACTTCGACCACCCCTGACACGGCCCCGGGCTTCGCACCACTGATCATCCGACCATCACAGGAACCATCCGGCTTCACCGGAAGTCCTCGTATAACGAGGGGGTAACGGGACCTCCTCGTCGAGGAAACGGGGAACCGATGAGCCGGGCCGACGCGCGCGCCACCACCACCGAGGACCGCACCCTGGTCTGGGACGGCTGCCTCAACGTCCGCGACCTGGGCGGGCTGCGCACCACCACCGGCACCCGCACCGCCTCCGGCGCGATCGTCCGCGCCGACAACCTGGACCGCCTCACCGCCGAAGGCTGGGACGCCCTCCTCGACCACGGCGTGCGCACCGTCGTCGACCTGCGCAACGCCGAGGAGTACAAGCCGCTCCTCCCGCTCCCCGAGGACGTCGAACTGGTCCGCGTCCCCCTGGACGAACTCGCCGGCCCCGCCTGGTGGCAGGCCCACGGCCACCTCGACGGCACCCCGCTCGCCCTGCGCCCCTACCTCGACCACTGCCCGCACGCCGCCGCCGAGCTGATCACCACGATCGCCGGCGCCCGCCCCGGCGGCCTGGTCGTCCACTGCGGCGCCGGCCGCGACCGGACCGGCCTCGCCGCCCTCCTGCTGCTCGCCCTCGCCGACGTCGAGCCCGCCGAGATCGTCGCCGACTACCTGCTGAGCACCCCCAATGTCCGCCCCCTGTACGGGATGCTCGGCCTCCCCGACCCGTTCCACCGCATCGACGCCGCCCTCGCCGAGGCCGGCACCACCGCCGAAACCGCCCTCGCCGCCACCCTCGCCGGCTTCACCCCCGCCTCCTACCTCCTCGCCGCCGGCGTCACCCCCGCCGACCTCGCCGCCGTCCGCGCGCGCCTGCTGCCCTCCTGACGGGACATCCGGCGACCGGGAAGCCGGCCCGTCCGACTTCCCGCTCCGGCACCCGGTCCGGCACCCGGTCCGCGCCCTGGCAGACTCCGGGCGTGATCCTCCGAACCGCCACCCGCCGGGACCTGCCCGCCGTCATCGCGCTGCTCACCGACGAGGAGGGGGTGGCCGATCCGGCCTCCGTCGAGGTGGGCGAGGCGTACGCCCGGGCCTTCGCCGACATCGACGCCGATCCGCGCAACGAGATGCTGGTGCTCGACGAGGGGGACGGGACGGTGCTCGGGTACCTCCAGGTGACGTACATCCCGGGGCTCGGGCGGGGCGGGTCGGAGCGGGCGCTGATCGAGGGGGTCCGGGTGCGGGCGGACCGGCGCGGAGCCGGGCTGGGGCGGGAGTTGATGGTCCGGGCGATCGAGCGGGCGCGGGAGCGCGGGTGCGCCCTCGTCCAGTTGACCAGCAACAAGCGGCGGACCGGGGCGCACCGGTTCTACGACTCGCTCGGCTTCGACCGCAGCCACGACGGATTCAAGCTGACGCTCCGATAATCGTTCGCGGCCGGCCGGGGCGGCGCCCAATACTGCCGGGCATGGTGGACTTCTCCGACTTCGACACCCGCAACTACCCGACCGTGGACGTCCGGACCGGCTACGCCGGCTGGGTCGACAGCTACGAGCAGACCGTCGAGGACGCGATGGACCTCGCCGTCCTGGACCGGCTCGCGACACCGCCGTGGCCGGAGGTCCGCCGGGCCGCCGACCTCGGGTGCGGCACCGGGCGGACCGGCGCCTGGCTGCGCGGGAAGGCCGGCGACGGCCTGGTGCTGGACGGGGTGGACCTCACCCCCGAGATGCTGGCGCGCGCCGAGGAGCGCGGCGCCCACGACAGCCTGAAGGAAGGCGACGTCGCCGCCACGGGGCTCGAAGCCGGCGCCTACGACCTGGTGGTCTCCTCGCTGATCGACGAGCACCTGGCCGACCTCCGCCCGTACTACCGCGAGGCCTTCCGGCTGGCCCGACCCGGCGGGCGCTGCGTCCTGGTCGGGCTGCACCCGTACTTCATCATGGCCGCCGGCATGCCGACCCACTTCACCGGCGCGGACGGCGCGGACATCGCCATCACCACCCACGTCCACCTGGTCTCCGACCACCTCACGGCCGGCCTGGCGGCGGGCTGGACGCTGACCGAGATGCGGGAGGCGGTGGTGGACGACGCCTGGATCGCGCTCAAGCCGAAGTGGGAGAAGTACCGCAGCCACCCGGTCTCGGCGGCGTACGCGTGGGAGAAGCGCTAGCGGCCAACTCGCCATAGCGTCAACCCAAGGTTGACGATCCAGGATCGACAACCTACGGTTGACGCTATGGAGAATCCGATCGTTCCCAAGACCACTCAGCTGCGCCTCGACGACCTGATCGACGCGATCAAGAAGCTCCACACCGACGCGCTCGACCAGCTCTCCGACGCCGTCATCGCCGCCGACCACCTCGGCGAACTCGCCGACCACCTCATCGGCCACTTCGTCGACCAGGCCCGCCGCTCCGGCGCCTCCTGGACCGACATCGGCCGCAGCATGGGCGTCAGCAAGCAGGCCGCCCAGAAGCGCTTCGTCCCCAAGGACCCGGCCACCCCCAACGACCTCGACCCGAGCCAGGGCTTCGGCCGGTTCACCGACCGGGCCCGGCACGTCGTGATGGCCTCGCAGGAGGAGGCCCGGCAGGCCGGCAACGCCGAGATCGGCGCCGAGCACCTGCTGCTCGGCCTGCTGGTCGAGCCGGACGGCCTGGCCGTGCGGGCGCTCGCCGCCCAGGGCGTCACCCCGGAGGCGCTGCGCACGGCCGCCGCCGCCGTGCTGCCCGCCCCCGGCACCGAGGTCCCGGCGCTCATCCCCTACGACGCCCGGGGCAAGAAGGCCCTGGAACTGACCTTCCGGGAGGCGCTGAAGCTCGGCCACAACTACGTCGGCACCGAGCACATCCTGCTCGCCCTGCTGGAGCTGGAGAACGGCGCCGGGGTGCTGAACGACCTCGGCGTGGAGAAGGAGGAGATCGAGCGGTTCGTCGGCGAGCTCCTGGCCGCCTTCATCGCGTCGGGCGCCGGCGACCAGCAGCAGGACTGAAGGAGCCGTTCCGGGGCCGTGCGGGACGGGCGCGGCCCCGGAACACCCCGGAACACCACCGTCCGGTCAGAAGCCCGACACATGGGTGGTGACGATCCGCACCCGCCCGTCCAGCTTCGCCCCAAGGGCCGCACGCAGCCGCAACGAGCGTGCCGGGCCCAGCAGTTCGAGCGCCTCGTCATCGCCGACCCAGCGGTGGTCGTCCAGCTCGCCGGCCGGGACGGTCACGGGGGTGCCGTCCGGGACGCTGCCGAAGTCGAAGAGGAAGTGCTCGGCCGGATGGTCGAGTTCGTCCGACGGGTGGGTCCAGGAGATGGCCAGCAGGTCCCCGGCCTCCCGCACGATGCCGGTCTCCTCCAGGAGTTCCCTGGCCGCGCACTCGGCCGGCCCCTCCCCCAGGTCGATGGTGCCGCCGGGGAACTGCCAGTACTCCCGGTACCCCGCCTTGACCAGCAGGATCCGCCCGGAGGCGTCCCGCAGGACGCACCCCGCCGCCGCGTAGATCCGCGGCAGCGAGGCCAACCACTCTTCACGGGACTTCAACGGCTCGACCGACACGGCGGGGCCTCCTGGGACTCGGGGACAGGGGGTGCGCCCCCACTCTGCCAGCCCTCGCTCCGCCGGCCCTCGCTCCGCCGCCCCGGTCGCCGGGCGGTCAGCTCCGGGCGGACAGGTGCTCGACCAGCCGGTCGAAGCTGGAGTTGTGGCCGGCCTCCGCCTCCGGGCCCAGGAACATCGCCGGCACGTCCTCCTGCTCCATGAGCACCCGGGTGCGGCCGTCGCCGAGGTCGGTGAGGGTGATCCGGCCGGTGAGGCCGACGCCCTCCTCCAGGAACTCCAGCATCTCGCCCTCGCGGATCGCGGTGAACCGGCCGCTCAGCGGGTAGCGGTCGCCGGTCTCCTCGATCACCATCGTGCTGTCGAAGCGCCCGCCCACCTCCGGCTCGATGGTCACGGTGTCCAGCGGCACATGGGTGCCGACCGGGCCCCAGAAGCGGACGAACTGCTCCGGCTCGACGTACGCCCGGAAGACCTCGGCCGGGGTGGCCGGCAGCTCGCGGACGATGGACAGGGTGCCGAGGTTCTCGGTCATGGTGGTGGTTCCCTCTGTTCGGTGGACGCGCTGCTCGGTGCCGCGCTTTCACAGGGGTAGACCGGGGACTCATCGGAAACTCATCGCTCCCCGGCGAAGTTTTTTCCGGAATCTTTCCGCCGGGCCGATGAGCCCTGTCCGCCGCACCGGTCTCACCTCCGTGAAGACCGAACCGGAAGCACCCGCCGACCGCCCGCTGAGCTGCGACCTGGGCGCGCTCACCATCCCCGACCTGGCCGTCGTCGACGCCCTGGCCCGGCTGCGGCTCGCCGCCGCCCGGCACGGTGTGCGCCTCGTGCTGCGCAACGCGAGCGGCCCGCTGCGCGAACTGCTCGCGTTCAGCGGGCTGGCCGCCGTCCTCCCCGCTGCTGTCCTCCCCGCCGAGGCGAACGGCGTCGGGGAGGACGGCAGCGGGGAGGACGCCGTGGGGCTACTCCCCGGCCTCCAGTCGCGGCGGCAGGCCGAAGAGCGGGAACAGCACGTCGGTGTCGAGGAAGTTGGTGAGCCCGGTGATCCGGCCCGCTGACACCTCCAGCACGATCAGCGCCCACGGCTCGTGCCCGCCGTCCGGGCTCGGCCGGTACTGGCCGAACGCGGGACCGCCGTTGGCCTCCACCGGCACCAGCCGCGAGCCCCGGCAGCCGTGGCCGGGCCCCAGCATCCACTCCCGGATGTCCGCGTGCCCGGTCAGCCAGAGCGCGAACGGCGGCATGTTGAGCGTGACGTCCTCGTGCAGCAGCGCCGCCAGGCCGTCCATGTCGTACGCCTCGAAGGCGGTGACGTACCGGGCCAGCAGCGCCCGGTGGTCCTCGTCCAGCCCAGCCGCCGGCCGGGACGCGGCCGGCTCGGCGGCGAGCGCGGCCCGGGCCCGCTGGAGCGCGCTGTTCACCGAGGCGACGGTCACGCCGAGCAGTTCGGCCACCTCATTGGCCCGCCAGCCGAGTACTTCGCGCAGGATCAGCACCGCACGCTGCCGGGGCGCCAGCCGCTGGAGCGCGGCGACGAAGGCCAGCCGCACCGACTCGCGCTGCGCGGCCACCTCGGCCGGGTCGCCGGTCTCGGGCAGCACCCGGCCGTCCGGCGTCGGGCCGATCCAGGTCACCTCGGGCAGCTGGGCGTCGGTCGCGGTGGCCACGGTGGACGGGCCCGCCAGGTCCATCGGCCGGGCCCGGGCGTTGCGGCCGTTCAGCGCGTCCAGGCAGACATTGGTGGCGATCCGGTAGAGCCAGGAGCGCAGCGCGGCGCGGCCCTCGAACCCCCGGTACCCGCGCCAGGCGCGGACCATGGTGTCCTGCACCGCGTCCTCGGCCTCGAAGACCGAGCCGAGCATGCGGTAGCAGTACCCGGTCAGCTCCGTCCGGTACCGCTCCAGCTGGAGCTCGACCGGCTCCTCCGTCACCGGCCCGGTCACCGGCTCGGTCATCAGCTCGGTCATCGTCCGCGCCCCCGCTCACCTGCTGTCGTCGATCACCGGGAAAGGTACCGCAGCGCACTGACAACGCCACCGCGCACCCTCGGCCGCCGTCCTGAACACGGGTCAGGACGGCGGCCGGGGCGATCAGTGCGCGCTGTGCTTCTCGGCACCGCGGTGCCGGTGACCCTTGAGTTCGGCGTGCTGCGCGGGCGCGGAGTGCGGGACCGCCGTCGCCGCGTCCCGCCCGCCGTGCCGGAAGGAGGCGCCGCCCGCGGTCCCGGCACCGGCGGCGGGCTGCGGGGTCGCGGTGCGCAGCCTCGGCAGGAGCGTGTCCGGCGTCGTCGCCATGCCCCGGCGCTCCAGCAGCTCCTGGGCACCGCTGCGGAGCCTGGACGGGCTTCCCGCTGTTCGCTTGGTCATCGTCGGCCTCCCTTCGGTGGCCGCCGGCCGGACAGGACCCGGCCGGAGGCCGCACGGGCGTTATGTCCCGATTGGTCGGGGATTACACCTCAACCCATGGCCGCCGGAACGTCAACCCGGTCAGTCACCCCATGAGCTCGTGGACGAAACACCACCGCCAGTCCTCCCCCGGCTCGTACGACCGGATCACCGGGTGCGAGCTGTCGTGGAAGTGCGCGGTGGCGTGCCGCTGCGGCGAGAAGTCACAGCAGCCGATGTGGCCGCAGTCCAGGCAGAGCCGCAGGTGCACCCAGTCCCGGCGTCCCTGGGCCAGGCAGTCGGCGCAGCCGTCGACGGGCGGCCGGGGCGCGATGTCCCGGGGTGCGGCGGCGAGGTCTTCGCAGGCGCTCATGGAACGCACAGTAGTGACGCCGGGCCCGACCCGCTCCCCGGGACACGCGCCCGAGGGGTCGTGGGAGCATGCCCCAGTGGCGGATGCGACGGGGAGCACGACGGTTGGCACGACCAGCGACACGGGGGACCCCCCGCCGTCCGGCATATCCGCCACCGGCCGGATCCGGCAGCCCGCGGCGCTGATCCGGCTGCTCGCCGGCCTCACCGTGATCGCCCTGGCCCTGCTCTCCGCCGACTGCGCCCGCGCCACCACCAGCGGCCTCGCCGAGGACGTCGCCGCCGCCGCGGCGCTGGTGCCGCACCCGCTGGGCGGCGTCGCCACCGGCCTCACCACCGCCGCACTGCTGCTCCTGCCCGTCCTGTCCGCCACCCGCCGGCTGCTGCGCCCGACGGCCGACCGGCGGCACGTCCTCCAGCAGCTCGCCGACGGCCTGCTGGCCGCCGTCCTGGCCTACGGCGCCTCGATCGCCCTGGACCTGTGGATCGACGGACCCGCCCCGTTCTCCCTGGTCTCCGCACTCACCCAGCCGCTGCCCGGCGACCCGCTGGCCCGCACCGAACCGGTCTACGGCCACCTCGCCCCGGTCCTGGCCTTCCTCACCGCCTCGGCGGCCCGCGAACGCCGGGTCCCGCGGACCGTCCTCGCCCTCTCCGCGCTCGCCGGGCTCGCCGGCGGGGCCGCCACCCCGACCGCCCTGCTGCTGGGGGTGCTGATCGGCTGGACGGCCGCCCACGGCACCCGCTGGGCCGTCGGCACGCCGGATCCCCGCCCCCGGCCCGCCCAGCTGCTGCACAGCCTGCGCGAGGCCGGCCTGCGCCCGGTCGCCGCCACCCCCGCCGGCCAGGACCGCTACCTGGTCCGCCAACGGGACGGCCGCCCCGAGCTGGACGTCCAGCTGCTCGACCGGCAGGCGGTCACCGCCGCCCTGGTGCAGCGGGCCTGGCGGCGGCTGCGGCTGCGCACCGCCCCGCACCCGCGCGCCCTGCGCTCGCTGCGCACCGGACTGGAGCACGAGGCGCTGGTCTCCTACGCGGCCGTCGCCGCCGGGGTCCGCACCCGCCCGATCGCCGCCACCGCCGAACTCGGTCCGGACACCGCGCTGGTCGCCTACCAGCGGCTGCCCGGCCGCACCCTGGACGAGCTGGCCGACGGGGAACTCACCGACGCGCTGCTCGCCGACGCCTGGAGCCAGCTGGCCCTGCTCCAGCGGCGGGCGATCGCACACCGCGCGCTGGTGCCCTCCGCGCTGCTGGTCGACGCGGCGGGCGCGGTGCACCTGGTGGGCCTCGCGGACGGCGACATCGCGGCGGGCGAACTGGTGCTGCGCAGCGACATCGCCCAGCTGCTCACCACGCTCGCGCTGCGCACCGGGGCCGAACGGTCGGTACGCGCCGCGGTGGCGGTGCTCGGCCCGGACGCGGTCGCCGCCGCGCTGCCGCTGCTCCAGCCGATCGCGCTGACCCGCGGCACCCGGCACGCCCTCAAGCAGGCCGGACGGGCCGCGCAGAGCGCGGGAACCGCGGAGACCGGAGCACCCGCACCCGACCTGCTGGAGGAGATCCGCGCCGAAGTCCTCCGCAGCCGCCCGCAGGCCCCCGTCCGCCCGGTCCGGCTGGAGCGGCTGCGCCCCCGCACCCTGCTCGCCGTCGGCGGCGGCGTGGTGGCCGGCTGGCTGCTGGTGCCGCAGTTCTTCGCCACCGAGCGCAACCCGATCGCCGCCGTCGCCGACGCCGACCCGTTCTGGCTGGTCCTCGCCCTGCTCGCGGCGGCCGTCAGCCACGTCATGGGGGCGATGGGCTTCGTCGGCTTCGTCCCCGAGCGGCTGGACTTCCGCAACGCGGTGCTCGCCCAGGTCGCCGGCTCCTTCGTGAAGCTGGTCTCCCCCGGCGGGGTCGGCGGCGTCGCCCTGAACACCCGCTTCCTCCAGCGGGCCGGCATCCCGACCGCGCAGGCGCTCTCCAGCGTCGGCGTGGGACAGCTGCTCGGGCTGGTGCTGCACCTGCTCCAGATCGGCGCCTTCGTCTACCTGACCGGGGTGGAGACCGGCGGCTCCGAGCTGGAGGCCCTGCCGTTCGTGGTCGGCGGCCTCGCCGTGGCGGGCGTCCTGCTGGCCGCGGTGTCCGCCGTACCGCCGGCCCGGCGCTGGCTGGCCACCCGGCTGCGCCCGCTGACCGCCGAGGTGCTGCCCCGGCTGGTGGAGCTGCTGCGCAACCCGTGGCGGCTGGCGGTCGGCTTCACCGGGCAGCTGCTGGTGTCGATCACGCTGATCGCCTGCCTGTACTGCTCCGCCCGGGCGGTCGGCTCGGAGCCCGGCTTCGCCGCGGTCGGCGTGGTGTTCCTGGTCGGCAACACGGCCGGGAGCGCGGCGCCGACGCCCGGCGGGGCCGGGATCGTGGACACCGCGCTGGTGGCCGGCCTGGGGCTGACCTCCTCGATGGAGGAGGGCGGGGCGCTGGCCGCCGTCACGCTCTTCCGGCTGCTCACCCTCCTGCTGCCGGTGCTCCCGGGCTGGGCGGCGTTCAGCTGGCTCCAGCGCCGCGGGGCGCTCTGAGGCGGGCCACTCCCCGGCGCGGGGCTACTCCCGGTACTCGTCCTCGTCGAGCTGGACGATCCGGCTCTGCTCGGCGACGTCCGCGACATCGGTGGCCGGGTCCGCTCCGAGCGCGCGCCGCTCGGCCAGCTCGTCGTACTCGTCCTCCACCGTCTGCTCGTCCGGCTCCGCGGCCTCGTCGACCTCGTCCAGGTAGTCCTCGTGGTTCTGCGGCATGGCGTCCGTCCTCGTTCCTCGAAGGTTCCTCGGAGACTTCATCGGAGACTTCATCGGAGGCTTCCTCTGACCCGGTGGCGACTGCCCGGTGGCGTACTGGCAGTATCCGTCGGCCACCGCCCGGGCGCGAAGCGCCACCGGCCCGTCGGCGTGTTGCCTCCTACCCGGATTGACCCGTCGAAACCGATCGGGAATGCACCCCGTACGGGGTTCACCCGCTTCCTAGGGTCATAGCCATGACGACGAACACGCACACCCCGCAGCACACCGCCCGCCTCGACTACGCCCGCACCGCCCCCAAGGCCTTCCGCGCGATGATCGCGCTGGACGCAGCCGCCCGGGAGGGCCTCGACCCGGCCCTCGTCGAGCTGGTGCAGATCCGCTCCTCCCAGCTCAACGGCTGCGCCTACTGCCTGGACATGCACGTCAAGGACGCCCGCAAGGCCGGCGAGAGCGACGAGCGGATCTATCTGCTGCCCGCCTGGCGGGAGGCCCCCGAGGGCGTCTACAGCGAGCGCGACCGCGCCGCCCTCGCGCTGGCCGAGCAGATCACCCACATCGGCGGCGGCGTGTCCGACGAGGTGTACGGGCGGGCCGCCGCGCTGTTCCCGGAGCAGGAGCTGGCCCAGCTGATCTCGCTCTGCTACACCATCAACGCCTGGAACCGGATCAACGTCGCCACCCGCAAGACCCCCGGCACCCACTGACCGCCGCGGGCCGTCCGCTCGGGCAGACCGGGCCTCCCGGCCACCGGGGTACGATCGGAGCCGTACCAGCAGGGCTTACCCACACCTCCCGGTGGCCCCGAGGCCCTTACGAACGACGGGGAAACCATGTCCGGCTCGCACTACTTCACCGGTGCACCCGACGTCGCCAGCGAGCGCCGTCCGATCACGGTCACCCTGCCGGACCTCACCCTGGAGCTCACCACCGACGCGGGCGTCTTCTCCCGCACCCGGCTGGACCCCGGCACCCGGATCCTGCTGGAGCACGCGCCGCCGCCCCGGGTCCGCGGCCCGATCCTGGACGTCGGCTGCGGCTACGGCCCGATCGCGCTGACCTGGGCGAGCCGCCGCAAGCGGCTCCCGGTCTGGGCGGTGGACGTCAACGGCCGCGCCCTGGAACTGGTCCGGCACAACGCCGAATCGCTGGGGCTGGGCAACGTACAGGCCGCGCTGCCCGAGGAGGTCCCCGCCGACCTGCGGTTCGCGGCGATCTACTCCAACCCGCCGATCCGGATCGGCAAGGCGGCGCTGCGCCGGCTGCTGGAGCAGTGGCTCGGGCGGCTGACCCCGGACGGCTCCGCCTTCCTGGTGGTGCAGAAGCACCTCGGCTCGGACTCGCTGCAGAAGTGGCTGAACGAGCAGGGCTGGCCGACCACCCGGCTGACCTCGGTCAACGGGTTCCGGATTCTGGAAGCGCGGCCCCGCCCGGCGGCGGGCGAGGGCCCCGAGAGTGGACGAGGGACGACGTCGTGAAGCAGCTCCGCGGGACCGAACTGAAGCGGCTGCACCGCTCGTGGCGGCGTGGCAACGAGTTCCGGCTCGCGATGATCCTGGAGAACCTCCAGTCGCCGTTCAACGTCGGCTCGGTCGTCCGGACCGGCGCCGCGATGGGCGCGGAGAAGCTCTACCTCACCGGTGACACCCCGTCGGTGCGCTCCTCCGGCGCGCAGAAGGCGGCGATGGGCACCGACAAGTACCTGAAGGTGGAGCACTTCCCCACCGTCGCCGAGGCGATCGCGGCGGCGAAGGCCGACGGCTTCAAGGTGGTCGGCCTGGAGCTCGCGGACGAGGCGGTGCCGATGTTCGCCGCCGCGCTGACCCCGGCGGTCGCCTTCGTGCTCGGGCACGAGGACCGCGGGGTGACGGCGGAGGCGCTCGGCCTCTGCGACCAGGTGGTGTTCGTTCCGCAGCTGGGCCGGGTCGGCTCGCTGAACGTCTCCGCCGCCGCCACGGTGGCCTGCTACGAGGCGCGCCGCCAGGGGTACGCGCTCTCCGGCACTCCGGACGGCTCCGACGCCGGCGGGCTCGACGGCCTCGACGAGGACTGAGGTTCCCGGGTGCCGGGCGGGCGGACGGAGCCGTCCGCCCGCTCGGCACCGGCTCACACCTCCACCAGCACCTTGCCCCGGTTGGCCTCCCGGTCCAGGTAGAGGCTCCGGTAGGCCTGCGGGATCGCGTCGAAGCCCTTGTGCACGGTCTGGTGGTAGCGGATCTCCCCGCCGGCGACCAGCCCGCCCAGCTCCCGGTGCATCTGCGCCAACAGCGGCTCGGTGAACCACTCCTGGGTGAAGATCCCGCGGATCGTGGTGCGCGGGAACATGATGTACGGCAACAGCCGCGGCCCGGTCAGCTCACCGTTCACGGTGGTCGCCCACTGCCAGCAGACCGCCACCCGGCTGTCCACGTTCAGCATGGTGAACACCGCGTCCGTGACGGTCCCGCCGAGGTTGTCGAAGTACCGGTCGACGCCGTCCGGAGCGGCGAGCAGCAGCGCCTGCCGGGCCTTCTCCGCGTCGTCGCCCTGCGAGTAGAGCACCACCTCGTCGAAGCCCAGCTCGCGCAGGTACTCGGCCTTGCCCGGCGAACCGGTGGTGCCGACCACCCGGCCGGCGCCGGCCCGCTTCGCCAACTGGCCCACCAGGGTGCCGATCGAGCCGGACGCGCCGCTGATCACCACGGTGTCGCCGGGACGGACCTCCAGGAAGCGGGTGAGCGTGCCCCAGGCGGTCATCCCGGGCGCGCCCATGACGCCGAGCGCGGTGGACAGCGGCAGCCGCTCGTCGTACCAGGACGGGTCCAGTCGGCGGTAGGCCGGGAAGACCATCGGGAAGATGCCGGTGGTCCACAGCTCCTCGGCGCCGTTGTGGACGACATGGGTGCGCCAGCCGCCGAAGCCCTGCACCAGGTCGCCGACCGCGAACGCCGCCTCCGGTCCGGCCTCGACCACCTCCATGATCGAGTCGGCGCCCATGTGGTGGCCGACCGGGGTCTCCAGCGCCAGCCCGTTCTGGTACGGGTCCACCGAGACGTACCTGGTCCGGAACAGCATCTCGTCCGGCCGCAGGTCGATCTCGACGTCCTCCACGACCTTCTCGTAGATCCGGTTGACGTCGGGCACACCGTCCAGGTGCTCCCGGACCACCCACTTCTCGATCCTCATGCCAGGGCTCCCGTCTCCACGTTCTCGCTGTCCTCGGTCCGTGCCGCCTTTCCGACGCCCGCCGGCACCGTCCGCCGGGCCGGCTCGGCGGGCCGTCCCACCGGGATGACCAGGTGCGTCGGCGGCGGCGCGCTGCGGTCGATCTCGGCGGTGAACTCCAGCCCGTCGTCCCGGCAGACGAACTGCATGACGTGCCGCCCGGCGGCCGCCGCCCTGATCAGCCCGCCGATGGTCGCCCAGACCCCGGAGAGGTAGAAGTTCGACAGCCCGGGCAGCACCGGACCGCTCTTCTTGATCTCCTCCTCCACCGTCTCGGCCCCCTCCACGAAGGGGTTCCAGCCGGGGAAGGTGCCGTCGTAGACGCCGGTGTAGCGGACCTGGGTGAGCGGGGTGGACACGTCGGCGACGGCCACCGCGTCCTTGAAGCCGGGGAAGCGCTCGTCCAGGAAGCCGACGATGCCGTTGCGGACCCGCCGCTTGGCCGCCATGTACTCCCGGCCGTGCTTGACCGGCAGGGTGTGCAGCTCCTCCCCGCGCCGGATCCGGGAGGACTGCTCGGGACCCTCGTGCAGCGCCCGCCAGGGGGCGATGTCGGAGAAGTACGTCGCGAACACCACGGTGGAGTCGGCCGGCGCCAGCTCCGGGTAGTGCCGGGTGCGGAACTGGACGTTCATCGACGGGCAGCGGATGCCGGTCAACTGCGCCGCGGTCTGCTCGTCGAGCAGGTGGGTGGTGCACGGGTCGCCCGCCGGGAAGGGCTTGCGCAGGCCCAGGAAGAGCGCCACGTAGCCGGGCGACAGCTGGCCGGGCTCGTCGATCAGCGAGGTGTAGAGCCGGCGGTAGGTGTCGTTGAGGTACTGGCCCTTGAGCAGCTTCATCACCGTGGTGTGGCCGTCGGCGGCGGACACCACGATGTCGGCCCGGTACTCGCGGCCGTCGCTGAGCCGCACGCCCACCGCGCGGTCCCGCTCGACCAGGATCTCCTCGACCTTGGCGTTGTAGGTGATCTCGCCGCCGAGCCCGCGGTAGCGCTCCTCGATCGACCGGGCCAGCGCCAGCGAACCGCCCTCCGGCACCCCGGCGGCGTGGTTGGCGTGCGAGGCGAGCTGGAAGTAGAACGGCAGCACCGGGAAGGCCGGGTGCTTCTCGTAGAGGATGAAGTTGAACGCCTCGCGCAGCAGCGGGTCGCGGAAGCGCTGCGAGAAGTCCGTCATCAGCACCGCGATCGACTTGCGGATGGTGTTGAAGTACGGCGTGAAGGAGGCCAGCATCCGCCAGCGCTCCAGCCGGCCCATCAGCCCGACCGGCTTGAGGAAGGGGTAGGCCGCGAGCGCCTTGCGGAAGGTCCGGATGCCCGCGCAGAACTCCCGGATCGGCGCCGCGTCGGCCGGCGAGAGGCCGAGCAGGTGCGCCTCCAGCCGGTCCGGGTCGGAGTAGAAGTAGACCGCCCGGCCGTCCCGGCTCCGGACGATGTTGAACACGTCGAAGTGCCGCATCTCCTTGCCCTGGAGCGCGCCCAGTTCGAGCCAGATCTGGTACATCTCGTTGCCCGGGCCGTTGCCGAGCAGCCAGCTGATGCACCAGTCGAAGGTGAAGTCGCTGCGGTCCCAGCCGGTGCAGGAGCCGCCGGGGATCTCGTGCATCTCGAAGATCCTGGTGCGGTAGCCGTTCATCCGGGCGTAGCACCCGGTGGACAGGCCGCCGAGCCCGCCGCCGACGATGATCATCGACTCCCGCCGGCGCGCGGTGTCTGTCTGCCGTGCCATTCCTGGCCTTCCTCGTCGTCCTTGCCTAGCCGTTGCCGTGGTGCGGTGTGCCGTGGTGTCGTGCTTCGCGTGCCTTGCCGTGGTGTCGTGCGGTGCGGTGCGGCGGGAGCGGGGCTGCGGCTGCGGCTGCTCACCAGGTGATCGGGAGCGCCTGGAGGCCGTTCACCATGGCGTCCTCCTTCCAGCGCAGTTCACGCTCGGGGACGGCCAGCCGCAGCCCCGGCAGCCGGGTCAGCACCCGCTCGATCGCCACCTGGAGCTCCAGCCGGGCGAGGTGCGCGCCGATGCAGTAGTGCACGCCGTGGCCGAAGCCGATGTGCGGGTTGGCCGGCCGGTCCAGCACCAGCCGCTCCGGCTCCTCGAACACCTCCGGGTCCCGGTTGGCGGCGGCGGTGGCGATCATCACCGCCTCGCCGGCCCGGATCACCACCCCGCCCAGCTCGACGTCCGCGGTGGCGTACCGCGGCAGGCTGAAGCCGGTGAGCAGCGGCACGTAGCGCATCAGCTCCTCGACGGCCTTGGGGATCAGCTCGGGACGCTCCCGCAGCCGCGCCGGCTCCCCCGGGTTCACCAGGAGTTGGTGGAAGAAGTTGCCGATCTGGTTGGTGGTGGAGACGAACCCGGCGATCAGCAGGTCGCAGGCGATGGAGAGCAGTTCCTCCTCGCTGATCAGCCGCTGCTCCCGGCAGGCCCGGACCAGCGTGGTGAGCAGGTCCGGGCCGGGCTCGCGGCCGCGCAGCTCCAGCACCCCGGCCATGTAGTCGATGAACGCCTGCCCGTCGACGGCCAGCACCTCACCGGGGGTGACGGCGGAGAGCACCGTCTCCGCCCAGCGCCAGAGCATCCGGTGGTCCTCGGCCGGGATGCCGAGCACCTCGCAGATGATGGTGGTCGGCATCGGGATCGCGAAGTCCTCGACCAGCTCGGCGGGTTGCCCCTTGGCGAGGATGGCGTCGAGCAGCTCGTCGGCCAGCTCCCCGGCCCGCGCGCGCAGCCGCTCGACCCGGCGGGCGCTGAACTCCTTGGCCACCAGCGAGCGCAGCCGGGTGTGCTCGGGCGGCTCGGTGGAGAACAGGCCGGCGCCGGTGCGGGCCACCGGACGCATCCGCGGCTGGTCCTCGCCCATCGCGGCGGCCAGGCTGAACCGCGGGTCGCCGAGCACCGTCCGGACGTCCTCGTAGCGGGTGACCAGCCAGGCGCCGTCGCCGTACGGCATCCGGATCCTGACCAGCGGCTGCTCGCGCAACTCGGCGTAACGGGGGTCGAGTTCGAGGCCGTTCGGCTCGAAGGGGTAGGTCAGCGGCGGGTGCTGGCGGAGCATGGGCGGATCCGTCTCTCGTGCGGGGGCGGGCAGGCTCGGGGCGCGGCCCCGGACCGTGTCAGGACGCATGGGGGGCGGCTCCGGTGAGGATCGACCGGGCGAGCCCGGCGTTGTGGGCGATGAACTCGCGGTCGAGCATCTCGGCGTGCGGGCCGAAACCCCGGAAGACCGCCGTCCGGGTGGCCGAGCTGCCGTGCCAGGCTCCGTGCTGCCCGGCCTCGTACAGCGCCAGCTTCTCGTCGTCGGAGATCACGCTGAGCGCGGCGGTGACCACCCCGAGGTTGGGCGTGCGGCTGCAGAACCGCAGGTAGTCCCGGGCCTGTTCACGGGTCTCCTGGGCGACCGCGGCCGAGCCGGTGTGCCGCTGGAGGTGCTCGGCCAGTTCCCGCTCGAAGGCCTGGAGGTGCTCGTCGCCGAGGTCGAAGGACTCCGGGATGCGGTGCGAGTCCATGATCACCACATTGGGCACCGCCCGGCCGCGCCGCTCCAGCTCCTTGGCCACCTCGAAGGCGAGGTTGCCGCCGAGCGAGTAGCCGAGCAGGGCGCACGGGCCCTCCGGCTGGAGCGCCTCGACCAGGTCGGCGTACCGGTCGACCTTGTCGTCGCCGCTCACGTAGTTGAAGGCGACCATCCGGTACTCCGGGAGGTGCGCCGCGAACTGCCGGTACACCAGCCCGTGGCCGCCGGCCGGCGGGAAGCAGAACAGCGTCTGCTGCTGCTCCTGGTTGAACCAGAGGTACGGCTGGGCGCCCTCGATCCGGCCGGTGATGATGTGCTCGACGGTCTTCGCCATCCCGTGCAGGGTGGTGACCTTGAAGAGCTGGCTGACCGGGATGCTGATGTTGAACTCGGCCTGCAAGCCGTGGATCAGCTCGATCAGCTTGATCGAGGAGCCGCCCGACTCGAAGAAGTCGTGCTGGAGACCGGGTTCCCCGATGCCGAGCAGCGCGCGCCAGTGCTCGGCCATCCGGACCTCGTAGAGGGTGACCGGCGGCTCGGCGGCCTCCGCGGCATCCGTGCGGGGATCGGGCAGCGCGGCCGTGTCCACCTTGCCGTTGGCGGTGAGCGGCAGCTCGGACAGCTCGACGAAGTGCGTCGGGATCATGAAGGTCGGCAGGTACCCGGCCAGGTGGCGGCGCAGCTCGCGGTGGTCGAAGACCTGCCCGGGGGCCGGCACGCAGTAGGCGCAGAGCACGGGCTCGCCGTCGCGGTCCGGCCGGACGGTGACCACCGCCCGCTCCAGCTCGGGCCAGTCGGCGAGCTGGGTCTCGATCTCGCCCAGCTCGATCCGGTGGCCGCGGACCTTGATCTGCGAGTCGGCCCGGCCGAGCAGGTGCACCCCGCCGCCGGCGTCCCAGCGGGCGAGGTCGCCGGTGCGGTAGAGCCGGACCGGTCGGGTGCCGTCGTCGCCGCCGAGCGGCAGGGTGGCGAACCGGCGGGCGGTCTGCTCCTCGTCGCCGAGGTAGCCGAGCGCGACGCCGGAGCCGCCGATCCACAGCTCCCCGGTGACGCCGGGCGGCACGGGGCGGCCCTGGGCGTCGAGCAGGTAGAAGGCGCTGTTGGGGAAGGGCCGCCCGATGGGGACCATCCGGCCGGGCTCCAGGCCGTCCGCCGGGCCCTCGAAGTACGCGCTGTCGATGGTGGTCTCGGTCAGCCCGTAGGAGTTGACCAGCCGGGTGCGGGGCCCACAGAGGGCGCCCAGCCGCTGGTACTCCTCGACCTTCCAGACGTCCGAGCCGACCACCAGCAGCCGCATGAACGCCAGGTCCTGCCTGGTGCGTTCGCAGTGGTCCATGACGGTGCGGACCACCGCGGGGACGAACTCGGCGGCGTCCACCCGCTCGGTGCGCATCACCTCGTACAGCCGGGCCGTGTTGAACAGCAGTTCCCGGCCGATCAGCACCAGGGCGCCGCCCGAGCAGAGCGCGCGGACCACGTCACCGGTGAAGACGTCGAAGGACGGGCTGGCCATCTGGAGGTGCACCCGGGCGTCGGCGTCCAGCCGGTACTCGGCGTGCCAGGCCCGGTAGGCCGAGGCGAGGTTGCCGTGGGAGACCCGCACCGCCTTGGGCCGGCCGGTGGAGCCCGAGGTGTAGATGACGTACGCCGGGTCGTCGTGGCTCACCGCCGCGTCGGTGAACCCGACTCCGGGCCGGTCGGGTGCGCCGGGTCCGGCGGGTGCGCCCGGTTCGGCGGGCCCGGCGGGCCCGGCGGGTGCGCCGGGTGCGTCGGGTGCGCCGGGTGCGCCGGGTGCGTCGAGTTCGGCGGTGGAAACCAGCCGGGTGGGCAGCCCGCCGAGGCGCTCGGCGTCGTCGCCGACCAGCAGGGCGGCGCCCGCGTGCCCCACCATGTACGCCAGCCGGTCCACCGGGTGGGCCGGGTCCAGCGAGAGGTAGGCGGCGCCGGTGCGGAGCACCGCGAGCAGGGCGGTGATCAGCTCGGGCGACTTCGGCAGGCAGAGCGCCACGACGGTGCCCGGTCCGGCGCCCAGCGCGCGCAGCCGGGCGGCGGCCCGCCGGGAGCGCTCGGCCAGCTCGCCGTAGGTCAGCCGGGCGGTCGGGCCGGACTCGGCGGGCGTCGCCACCGCGGGCGCCGCGGGGTCGGCCGCCGCCGCGCGCAGCACCAGTTCGTGCACCGGCTCGGGGAAGGGCACCCGCCGCTCGGCGCCGCTCCACTGCCGGAGCACCACGGCCCGCTCCTCGCGGCCGAGCAGCTCCAGGCCGGTGGCGGCCCGCTCCGGGCCGGCCGTGGTCAGCGCCTCGACCAGGTTGACGTAGTGGCCGGCCATCCGGGCCGTCGTCGCGGGCAGGAAGAGGTCGGTGTTGTACTTGAAGACGCAGTGGAAGCGGTGCTCGGCCTCGTCCTCGTAGGCGGACAGGGTGAGGTCGAACTGGCCCTCCTCCTCGGGGAGTTCGATGTACTCCAGGTGGTAGCCGTACTTCTCGGTGGCCACCTTGTGGTGGAGCAGGATGAACATCGCCTGGAAGACCGCCGAGCGGCTCGGGTCGTGCTGCAGCCCGAGCTTCTCCACCAGCAGCACGAACGGGTACTCCTGGTGGTCGAGCCCGCCGAGCACCGTGGTCCGCACCCGGTCCAGCAGCTCGGCGACGGTCGGCGCACCGGCCAGCGAGACGTGCAGCGGCAGCGGGTTGACGAAGTAGCCGTAGACGCCGGCGAACTCCTCGTCGGTGCGGCCGGTCACCGGGCTGCCGACGATGATGTCGTCCTGGCCCGCGTAGGCGTGCAGCAGCAGGTAGTAGGCACTGAGCAGCACCATGAAGACGGTGACGTTGTGCTCGCGGGCCAGTGCGTGCACCCGGGCGCTGAGCTCCTCGTCCAGGACGAAGAACTCGGAGGCGCCATTGTGGGTCTGCACCGCCGGGCGCGGCCTGTCGGTGGGCAGGCTGAGCACCGGCACCTCGGCGGGCAGGTGCGAGCGCCAGTACTCCAGCATCCTCGGCGCCTCGCGGCCGGCCAGGAAGGCGTTCTGCCGGTTGAGGAAGTCCAGGTAGCGGGCGGCCACCGGGGGCAGGCCGGGCGCCCGGCCGCGGCGCAGCCCCTCGTAGACGGCGAGCAGTTCCTCGATGAAGGTGAAGGTGGAGATCGCGTCCGAGATGATGTGGTGGACGGCCTTCATGATCACCCATCGGGCCGGTCCGCGCCGGAACAGCCGGAACCGCACCAGCGGGTCGCGCTCCAGGTCGTACGGCTTGCGGTACTCGCGGACGATCATCGCGTGGATGTCGTCCCAGGCCAGGCCCTCGACGTCGAAGACCCCGAAGTCCGGCTCCACCGCGGCGGAGATCCGCTGCACGGCCCGGCCGCCGTCCAGCACGAAGTTGGCCCGCAGGCTCGGGTGGCGCTCGACCATGGTCCGGAAGGCCAGGGCCATCAGCTCGGGCTCCAGCTCCACCCGGACCTCGACGGCGCCGCCGATGTTGTAGGCGAAGCCGTCCGGGTTGAGCTGCTTGAGGAACCAGAGCGCCTTCTGGTTCTGGGTCAGCGGGTGGGCCGACTCGTCCTCGTAGCGCTCGACCTCGGCCGCGCCCGGGCCGTCCGGGTCCTCGTCCAGCAGCTCGGCCAGCGACTCGTGCAGCCGGGCGGCCAGTTCGGCCACCGGGGTGTTGCCGAGCAGCGCCACCACCGGGAGGGTGACGCCGAGTTCGGCGCTCAGCCGGGCCCGCAGCTCCATCGCGAGCAGCGAGTCCAGGCCGAGGACGCCGAGGCCGGCCGCGGGGTCGATCTGCTCGACCGGCACCCGCAGCACGGTTCCGGCCAGCGCGGTGAACCGCTCGGTGAGCAGCGCACGCCGCTCCTCCTCGCCGGCCGCCCGCAGCGCGTCCAGCAGCCCGGTCTGTCCGGTCACCGGGGCGGACTCCCGGGCGGCCGCGGCGAGTTCGGCGACCAGCGGCGGCGGCGCCGGGTACCAGGAGAGGAACACCGGCCAGTCGACGACGGTGGCGACCAGCAGTTGGGCGCGGTCCTGGCCGAGCACCCGCTCCAGCACCGCCATCCCGGTCTCCGGGGCGAGCGAGCTCATCCCCCGGCTGTGCCGGTAGTGGTCGATGAGGCCGAGTTCCTCGATCATGCCGGTGGCCCAGGGGCCCCAGTCGAGGCTGAGCGCGGGCAGGCCGAGGGCGCGGCGGTGGTGGGCCAGGGCGTCCAGGAAGGCGTTGCCGGCGGCGTAGTTGGTCTGTCCGGCGGTGGTCAGCAGCGAGGCGATCGAGGCGAACAGCACGAAGTGGTCGAGCGGTTCGCCGGCCAACTGCCGGTGCAGGGCGAAGGCGCCGAGCACCTTGGGGCCGTGGACGGTCTCGAAGGTCGACCGGTCCAGCTCGCCCACCAGGGTGTCCCTGACCTGTCCGGCGAGGTGGAAGACGCCCCTGATCGGCGGCCGGTCCAGTCGCCGGTACTCGGCCAGCCAGGCGGCCAGCGCGGCCCCGTCGGTGACGTCCAGCGGCGCCGGGACCGGCTCGGCGCCGAGCGCCTCCAGTTCGCGCAGGAAGGCCGTCCGCTGCCCGGCCGGACTCGCCGGGTCGAGGTCGCGCCACTGCTCGCGCGGCGGCAGCGGGCTGCGGCCGACCAGGATCAGTCGGCGCGCCCCGCGCTTCACCAGGGTGCGGCAGAGCAGCCGCCCGAGCGCTCCGAACGCCCCGGTGACCAGGTACGCCGCGTCCGCGCGCAGGCGTGGCGCGAGCGGGCGGCTCAGCCCCTCGGCGGTCCGCAGCCGGCAGGTCAGCCGACGCCCGGCGCGCAGGGCGATCTCGTCCTCGTCCGCGAGCGCGAACTCCCGCAGCAGGGCCTCGGCCTCGGTTCCGGCCTCCGCAGCCTCGCCGAGGTCGATCAGCTTTCCCCGGTGGGCGGGGAGTTCCTGGTGGCGCAGCACGCGGGTGATGCCCCAGGCGGGGGCGGCGAGCGGTTCGACGAGCTCGCCGGGGACGGTGGACTGCGCGGACCGGGTGACCACGTGCAGCCGGCAGTCGGGGAGTTCGGCGGCCAGCAGGGCCGCCAGCACGACCAGGCTGTAGGCGCCCTCGGCGGTGTGACCGGCGACGGTGGCGTGGTCGGCCCCGGCCAGCCGGGGCCGGTCGAGGTTCCACAGGTGGACCACCGCGGCCGGGTCGGGGAGGCCCGCGGCCCTGCGGTCGGCGAGCAGCCGGGCGAGGTCGTCCGCCGAGCCGGGGTCGACGGTGGCCGGGCGGTCGCCGTCGGCGGGCCGGTAGCCGGGGCCGGGGCGGACCAGCAGGCGGTCGCCGCCGCGCTCGGCGATCCGCGCGGCCAGCGCGTCGGCGACGCCGCCCCGGTCGGCGAACAGCAGCCACCGGTCGGGGTGCTCGGCCGGCAGGTCGGGGGTGTCGGCGGCGGCCGGCAGCTCCGTCCAGGCCGGTTCGGCGAGCCAGCCGTCGATGGTGCCGAGGCCGACGGCGGTGGCCGCCTGCTCGACGTCGGCGGCCCGGAAGCCGGTGATCCCGCCGAGCGGCGCACCGTGATCGTCGTGCACCGCGAGGTCGCCGACGAGTTCGCTGCCGGCGTCCCGGGTGACGGTGGCGTGCACCCAGAGCGGGCGCTCGCCGACCGCCTCCAGCCGGACCTCCGCGATCGCCACCGGCAGCCGGATGCCCGCATCCTCGGGGCGGCCGTCCAGCAACTGGGGCGTCAGCAGGGTCTGGAAGAAGGCGTCCATCACCACCGGGTGCACCTGGTGGTTCGCGCCCTGGCCGGCGACCGCCGCCGTCGGACGGATCCTGGCCAGCGCCTCGCCGGGCCCGATCCAGACCTCCTCGATGCCCTGGAAGGCCGGGCCGTAGTGGTAGCCCAGCGCGGCGAGTTCGGCGTAGCAGTCCGGTCCGGCGAGCCGACGGCGGGCGCGCCCGCGCACCGCCTCGACGTCCAGTGGCCGGCCGGGCCGGCGGCGCTGGGCGGGGCGGACGGTGCCGACCGTGTGCACGGTGCGCTCGGTGCCCTCGCCGGTGGCGACGGTGAACGTGCCGTGCTCGGCGGCGAGGGTCAGCCGGACGGCGCGGCTCTCCTCGTCCGGCAGGAACAGCGCCTTGCGCAGCTCGACGTCGGCCAGCGCGGCGTCCGTCCCGCCGGTCAGCGCGCGGACCGCCTGGACGGCCATCTCCAGGTAGCCGGCGGCCGGGAACAGCACGTCGCCCTGGATCCGGTGGTCCTCCAGGTAGGGCAGGGCCTCGGCGTCCAGCCGGGCCTCCCAGGCCGGTTCGGCCCCGGGCAGCCGGCGGCCGAGCAGCGGGTGGTCGAGCCGTCCGCGCCGGACCTGCTCCACCGGCTGCGGCTCCACCCAGTGCCGGTCGCGCCGGAACGGGTAGCGCGGCAGCGGGACGATCCGCCCGGCGGGCTGGAGCGCCGACCAGTCGACCGCGACGCCGAGGTTGTGCAGCGCGGCCAGCGAGGCGGTGAGGACGGCCCGCTCGTCCTCCTCGCGGCGGATCGAGGGCAGGGTCCGCACCTCGGGCCGGTCCGCCGTGCCCGGGTGGGCCTCGACGGTCTCCTGGATCGAACGGCCGAGCACCGGGTGCGGGCCGATCTCCAGGAACAGCCCGTAGCCGTCGTCGGCCAGCCGTTCCACGGCCTGCCGGAAGCGCACGCTGTCGCGGACGTTCTGCCACCAGTACCCGGCGTCGAGTTCGGTGCCGTGCGCGGTGCCCTCGCGGCCGGTGAGGTAGAGCGGGACCTGCGCCGGGCGGGCCTTGAGGTCGGCCAACGACTCCAGCAGCTCGTCCTTGATCAGCTCCATCCGGGCGCTGTGGTAGGGGACTTCCACGGTCAGCGGCCGGGCGAATACCTGCTCGGCGGTGAGCGCGGCGGCGATCTCGGCCAGCGCCGCCGCGTCCCCCGCGAGGGTGAGCGAGCCCGGGCTGTTGACGGCGGCGACGGAGACCGCGTCCCCGTACGGGCGGAGCCGGCGCAGCGCCTCGGCCTCGGTGAGCGCGACCGCGAGCATGCCGCCGGTGCCGGCGAGCCGCTGCTGGAGGCGGCTGCGGTGGACCACCACCTTGACCGCGTCGGCCAGGTCGTAGACGCCGGCCTCGTGGAAGGCCGCCACCTCACCGGTGGAGTGGCCGACGATCGCGTCCGGCCGTACGCCCCGGCTGCGCCAGAGGGCGGCGAGGCCGATCTGGACGGCGAAGTTGGCGGGCTGGGCGAGCCAGGTCTCGGCCATCCTGGACGCCGTCTCGTCGGCGGCGAGTTCATCGGTCAGCGACCAGCCGGTGAGGTCTGCGAGGTGCTCGGCGCACTGCTCGACGGCCTCCCGGTAGACGGGCTCGGTGGCGAACAGCTGACGGCCCATCGCCCACCACTGCGGGCCCATCCCGGTGAAGACCCAGGCCAGCCGGCGGTGCCGGGCCTCCCGGCGGTGGTCGGTGAGGACCCGGGGGTGCGGCTCGCCGCGCAGATGGGCGGTGAGCGCCTCGTCCAGGGAGGCGCGGGCGGCGTGCTCGCGGGCGTCGTAGACGATCGAGAGCCGGGCGTCGTGGTGCTGGCGGCGGTGCGCCAGGGTGTGGCCGAGGTCGGCCGGACGGGCCGGGCGGCCGCCGCGGACACCGGCCAGTTCGGCCTGGACGCCCGCGGCCAGTTCGGGCAGCGCGGCGGCCTCCCTGGCGGTGAGCGGCAGCACCGTCCAGGCGGGCAGCGCGGCGGCCGGCTCGGGCTCGGCGGCACCGGGATCAGCGGCACCGGGCTCGGCGGCACCGGCATCGTCCTCCGGCGCGGCCTCCAGGAGGACGTGCGCGTTGGTGCCGCCGAAGCCGAAGGAGTTGACCCCGGCGCGGGCCGGTCCCTCGTGGGCCGGCCAGGGCGTCGGCTCGGTGGGGATCTCGTACGGCAGGGTGGCCGGGTCGATCGCCGGGTTGAGCGTCTCCAGGTTGATGTGCGGCGGGATGGTCCGGTGCTTGAGGGCGAGCGCGGACTTGATCAGTCCGGCCAGTCCGGAGGCGGACTCGGTGTGCCCGATGTTGGTCTTGACCGAGCCGACGTAGCAGGCGTCGCCGGGACGGCGGCCGACCGCGAGCGCCCGGGCCAGCGCGTTCGCCTCGATCGGGTCGCCGACCGGGGTGGAGGTGCCGTGCGCCTCGACGTACTGGAGGCTTCCCGGGGTGATCCCGGCCTCGGCGCAGACCCGCTCGATCAGCGCGACCTGGGCGTCCGGATTGGGCACGGTGATGCCGTTGGTGCGGCCGTCCTGGTTGACGCCGCTGCCGATGACGACGGCGTGCACCGGGTCGCCGTCGCGCAGGGCGTCGGAGAGCCGCTTGAGCGCGACCACGGCGACGCCCTCGGCCCGGACGTAGCCGTCGGCGGCGGCGTCGAAGGTGCGCGAGCGGCCCTGTGGGGAGAGGAAGCCGCCCTTGGTCTCGGCGATCGTGTACTGCGGGGCGATGTGCAGCAGGGTGCCGCCGGCCAGTGCCAGATCGGTCTCGCCGCGCTGCAGGCTCTGTGCGGCGAGGTGGACGGCGACCAGGGAGGAGGAGCAGGCGGTGTCGATGGAGACGCTGGGGCCGCGGAAGTCGAAGCAGTGCGAGATGCGGTTCGACACCATCGTCATCATGGTGCCGGTGGCGGTGTGCGCGGCGAGCGTCTCGAAGGACAGGTCGGAGAACTGGACGATCTTGTAGTCCAGGGTGAACGCGCCGACGTAGACCCCGACCTCGCGGCCGGCCAGCTCGGCCGGCTTCTGCCCGCCGTCCTCCAGCGCCTCCCAGGCCACCTCCAGCAGTTTCCGCTGCTGCGGGTCCATGTGGTCGGCCTCGCGGCCGCTGATGCCGAAGAACGCCGGGTCGAACTCGTCGAAGCCGTCGATGTAGCCGCCGCGGCCGCCGACCAGCCGGCCCGGCTTGGCCTTGTCACGGCTGCCGAGGGTGGCGACGTCGTAGCGGTTGCGCGGGGTGGGGGTGATGCAGTCCTTGCCGTCGACCAGGTTCTGCCAGAACGACCGGTGGTCGCAGGCCCCGCCGGGCAGGCGGAGGCCGATCCCGATGATCGCGATCTTCTCCCGCCCGGCGGCGGACGGACCGGCCGGTGCGGGGCGTGCGGAGGGTTCCGGGGAGGTGACGAAGCGGGAATCCGTCATGCGAGTCGAGTCCTTGGGTCGCTGCGTTCGCGCGCGCGGGCGGGTTGGCGGGAGCTTCCGCGCGCGCCGGGGACACGGGCCGGGCACCGGTTCCGGGCAGGCCGGACACCGGGTCGGCCGAAGGGACGCGCCGGTCGGTGGGAGGGGCGGTCGGTGGGAGGGGCGGTCAACGGGGGTGCGGCGGGTCGAATGTGAGGCGAGTGCGTCAGGTCGAGCCGGTCGGGGAGCCCTCGGCCCGGGCGGGGCGGCGCCAGGCCTGGACGTGGCTGGCGATCACCCGGCCGGTGGCGGGGAAGGCTCCCGGATCGGCCAGCCCCACCGCGGCCGGACGGCGCCCCGGCCGCCAGGTGAAGCTGCCGAAGACGTGGTCCCACACCGAGAGGTCGGAGCCGTAGTGGCCGGCCTCCGCCAGGTCGGTGCTGTGGTGCAGCCGGTGCTGCTCGGGTCCGGCGAGCACATGGTTGAGCAGGCCGAGCCGGACATCGATGTTGGCGTGCACGAAGTAGCCCTGGGCGACGACGAACAGGCCCACCACGAACACCGCCGGTTCCGAGAATCCGGCGAGCGCCAGGGAGAACTGGACACAGCCCTGGGTGAGCACGACGTCCAGCAGGTGGTTGACCCCGTTGTTGCCGACGTTCACCTTGTCGGGCACGTGGTGCACCCCGTGCAGCCGCCAGAGCCTGGGATCGGTGTGGCACCAGCGGTGGACCAGGTAGTTGGCCAGCGAGCCGAGCAGCAGCGCGGCCGGGATCTCCGCCCAGAGCGGCAGCACCCCGCGGTCCGGCGCCGCCCAGCCGACGAGGGCGGAAACGGGCACCTGGGACAGGGCCCCGCCGATCGTCGTCAGGACGAAATAGATCCCGTACCAGCCCCACTCGCGCACATTCGGCACCCACTCCGATTCGTACGGAATCAACTGTTCGAGCAGTGCCATGTACCCGATCGTCCCGAGCAGGAAGAGCTGGCTCGCACGGCCGAGGTCCCAGCGCAGACGCAGGGAAGCGGCCGAGATCACAACCAGGATCACCAGCAGGAACGGGTACGCAGCATGACGCACAGCGGTTCGAGGCCACTCCCCCATGACGACCCCCTTTGCAGCCCACAGTCGAACGATCACCGAAAGTGTTCGTTCAGATACTAAGGCCGCCCGGAACGCCTGGCGAGGCATTTTCGAGGGGAATCATGGAATTCTCGATTTGTCTGATGATCTCCAGGCGGATAATCCGCCAGGAGTCATGAATTTCCAGCCATCGAAAGCTTTTTGCAGGTTATTAGATTAAGGAATCATCATTCCGGCGCGCTTGACGCTCCGGACCACCGGCGCCGTCTCCAGCGCGCCGACTCCCTCCAGCGCGCCCAGCCGCTCCGTCAGATAGGTGTAGAACGCTTCGGTGTCCCGGCAGACCAGCCCGGCCACCAGGTTCGTCGGCCCGGTGGTCGCCGCCACGAAGCCCACCTCCGGGTGGTCCGCCATCGCCCGGCCGATCGCGGCCAGCCGCCCCGGAGCCACCGCCAGCCAGCAGAACGCCTCGATCTCGTAGCCGAGCGGCCGGGGATCCACGTCCACGTCGAAGAAGAGCAGCCCACCGGCGACCAGCGCGGCCAGCCGCCGGCGCACCGTCGCCTCGGGGCTCCCGGTGCCGGCCGCCAGCGCCGCCGACGGCGTCCGGCCGTCCACCGCGAGCGCCGCCAGCAGCGCCCGGTCCAGCTCGTCCAGGACCACCGGCGCCGCCGGAGCCCCCGGCACCACCACCGCGCCGCCCGGTGGAGGGGCCGCGGGCGCGGGCGCCCGCAGCCGCTCCACCTGCCCGGCGCTCAGCGCCGAGGTCCGCCCGCTCCACGCCACCCGCCCGCCGACGTAGGTGCGCAGCAGGTAGTGCGCCGCGACCGACAGCACCCGGGGGGTCCGCGGCAACCTGCCGAGCAGCAGTTCCTCACGCTCCGGCCGGACCTGCGCCCGGGCGTTGCAGACGATCTCGCCGCCGGACAGCAGGCTCACCCAGGAGGTGTCCGGCCGCCGGGCCAGTGCCTCGGCGATCGACGCCGCGGCGTCCGGCACGCACCGGATCCGGGTGAGCCAGTCGACCTGCCCGAGCAGCCGGGCGCTGGTCCGCCCCACCACCCGCACCACCCCGGCGGCGCGCAGCCGCTGGTAGCGGCGGGCCACCGTCTGGTCGGACACCCCGATCACCTCGGCGATCCGCCGGAACGGCGCCCGGCCGTCCACTTGCAGGGCGTGCAGCAGCGCCCGGTCCACCTCGTCCAGGGTCAGGGTTTCCACCACCGGGATGGTAGGGCGTGTCGAGATCCGCCGGAAACCCGCCGCCGGGCGGCGCGGAGACCGCCCGGGGACCGAAGGTGACGGAGCGTCCGCCGCAGCGGCCGACGCGGAGCGAGGGAACGGGGACGACGGGGATGCGCAAGTGGGGACCGCTGGTCGCGGTGAGCATCGGGGTGTTCATGCTGCTGACCGACGTCAGCATCGTGATCGTGGCGCTGCCGGACATCGGCGCCGGGCTGGACATGGGCTTCGACGGCCTGCAGTGGGTGCTGGACGGCTACGCGCTAGCGCTGGCCGCGCTGCTGCTCGGCCTCGGCGCGCTGGCCGACCGGGCGGGCCGGCGAAGGGTGTACACGGCGGGCCTGGCCGTGTTCGCGCTCGCCTCGCTCGCCTGCGGGCTCGCCCCGGACGGCGGCACCCTGGTGGCGGCGCGGATCGTCCAGGCAGTGGGCGGCGCGGCGATGTTCGCCACCGCGATGGCCCTGCTCAACCTCGCCTACCGGGGCCGCGACCGGGCGGTGGCGTTCGGAGTCTGGGGAGCCGTCAGCGGCGCGGCCGCCGCCGTCGGACCGGTGGCCGGCGGTCTGCTCACCGAGTTCCTGGGCTGGCGGTCGGTCTTCCTGGTGAACCTCCCGCTGGCGCTGGCCGGCGGCGTCCTGGCCCGCCGCACGCTGACGGAGTCCCGCGACCCCGGTACCCGCCGGCTCGACCTGCCCGGCGCCGCGTCCTTCACCGTCGCGGCCGGCGCGGCGGTCCTGGCGCTGGTCCGCGGCGGGTCGGACGGCTGGACCTCGCCCGCCGTCCTCGGCGCGGGCACGGCCGCCACGGTCGCGCTCACCGCCTTCCTGCTGGTCGAAAGCCGCAGCCCGGAGCCGCTGCTGGACCTCGCGCTGTTCCGCCGCCCGGCCTTCACCGGAGTGCTGCTGTGCGGCGCCGTCTACTCCGCGGCCGCATTCTCCGCGCTGCCCTACACCTCGCTGTGGCTGCAGTCGGTGCTCGGCCTCGGCCCGATGGCCGCCGGGCTCACCCTGCTGCCGATGAGCGCCACCGCGTTCACCGTCTCCGCGCTCGCGGGCCGCCGACTGGCCGCCCTGCCGATGGCGGTCCCGCTGGCCGGCGGCCTGGCCGTGATCGGCCTGGGCTCGCTGCTCCAGTCCGTGCTGAACGGATCGTCCGGCTGGCCGGCACTGCTGCCCGGCCTCGCCCTGACCGGCCTCGGGGTCGGCGCGGTCAGCCCGGTCCTGGCCTCCGGCGCGATGGCGGCCGTCCCGCCGGAGCGCGGCGGCATGGCCGGCGGCGCCCTCAACACCTTCCGCCAGCTCGGCCAGGCCTTCGGCATCGCGGTGTTCGGCCTCGTCCTGCACCGCGGACTGCGCGACGCCCTGGCCGGGCACCCGTCCGCCGTCGCCGACCCGGACGCCGCCGCCTCCGCCCTGAGCGCCGGACGCCCCCCGGCCGAACTGCCCGGGGAACTGCTCCGGACGGCCTTCGCCACCGCCCTGAACCACACCCTGCTGGCCGCCGGCCTCACCGCCCTGGCGGGCGCCGCCCTGGTCGCGGTCCTGCTGCGCCGCCGCCCGGAGGCCGCCCCCTCCCCGTCCCCCGGCCGGGGCCGCACCGCCGCCTCCGGGCTCTGATATGACTGGCAGTCCGCAGCCGCCACCAGCGAACGGACCACTCCCCATGCGCGAGGGCTACTGGGACCCCCTGCCGACCGCCCGGCACCTGATCCTCGAAGACCCGCACCTGGACCAGTTCGGCGGTCTCTGGCGGGAGCGCAACCACCTCAACGTCCCCGGCCCGTTCTACGGCGCCGACACGGACACCATGGAGATGGGCCGGCTCGACGCACCGTTCCACATCGCCTACGACGACGACGGCCGGGAGTTCGTCTACCGCCAGCCGACCGACCCGGACCAGACCTACGACCTCCTGAGCGGCTGCTTCTTCGGCCACGGCGGCTTCGCGATGGACGGTGACGACCACTGGACCGTCCCGGGCGTCCGCGAGTGGTGGCACGGGCGCGGCCGGGTCCGGGAGTGGGCCGTCACGGCCTCCGACCGCCTGGCCCGGACCGGCGGCGAGTACCGGTCGCACCACCGGGACTCCGCCCAGGGTCTGCGCGACTACATCGCCCACCTCGACCAGGGCCTGGAGGAGTACCTGCGCGGCTACCTCTTCTGGCTCGCCGAGCGCCGCCCGCCCCGCCCGGGCGAGGCCCGGCCGGAGCTGGGACCGTCCCGCCGCCGCACTCCCGCGCCACCGCCCGCTCGCGCCACCGGCGGTCCGCTGCTCGCGGGCTACTTCGTGGCGGTCCCCGAACCACTGACCGGCCTGGACGTCCCGCACGAGCGGCTGACCACGGCCTGCGACTGCCTGATCGACCGCCTGCCGGAGGACGGCTGCTGGTTCGACACCCCGCAGGAGGCCCTGGACGCCTGCGCGATGATCCAAGTGCCCGCCGGAGCACGGCTGTACGCGCTGCTGGTCCCCGCCGAGCACACCGCCGGCCTCGTCGCCGACATCCGCGCGTCCGCGGTGTACGAGCCGGTACTGCTCGCCCACCTCGACCGCCGGGTCGGCGCCGGCCCCGCCCCCGAACCGGCCGGGGGCGGGCGCGAGATCGGCTGGGAGGTGCTCGGCTACAACGGCGGCGTACTCCACAGCTGGCTCTGCAACGACCTCTACCAGGACGCCGTGCGCGACCTCGGAGTGACCACCGACAGCCGCGGCCTGATCCCATCCCGCGAGCCCGCCGACCGCCTCGCCGCCTGGGCCAACGCCCTCGACGACACCCAGCCGGTCACCTGGTTCCCGGCCGCCCTCGTCGAGTGGGACACCCCGATCGAGAGCCGCTTCGTCCCGATCGTCACCGAACCCCCCGTCCCCACCCCCGTCCCCTGGTGGGAACGCCTCTTCCTCTAGGAGGCCCAGGGCCCGGGCTCCCCGACCGGCTCGGCGACGGCCTCCCCGACCCCCTGCCCCCCGATCCTCTCCAGCACCCGCTCCAGGAGTTCGGTGTCACAGTAGATGTGCAGCTCGGTGATCCTCCCCCATTTGATCCGCACCACGTGCACCCCCTGGTTCGAGTACCGGTTGCCCTCCCGGTCCGTGAGGTGGTCGACCCACTCCGCGAAGGCCACCGTGTCCCACGGCCACCCCTTCGCCACCACCTTCTTCACCTCGAACCGCAGATCCGGCATGACCTCCGCCAGCCGGTCGTACCACCGCTGGATCTCCTCCCCCCGCCGCCGCGCCCCCGACAACGCGTGCCGCCCCGAGAACCAGTGCTCCGCCTCCGGCGCGAACTGCCGCACGATCGCCCCGTAGTTCCCCCGGTTCACCTCACCGAACGACTTCCGCAGATTGCGCCGAACAACAGCGTGATACACGTCCCCACCCCCGCCGCCCACTCTGCCTGACACCCCGTCACCACCATACGACCCCCACCCACCCCTCCCTCCCCAAAACCAAAAACCCCAGGCCAGAGGACTGACCTGGGGCTCATCACTGAGCCGCCTGCGGGATTCGAACCCGCGACCTACGCATTACGAGCCCGAGAGTGATCATGCTGGCTGCTGCCAGTATCGATCACTTGGTGATGAACTCGCAGGTCAGAGCGCTGCCCCGTGATCCAAGTTCCCGCCCGAACCGGCACGTGCTGCGCCGTCTGCTCACGCATCGCTCACGCAGACTCGCTCCAGACCGGCGGAATCTACCTTCAGTTCGTTCTGGCCAGGATGTTCCGAACCGTCGTCCGCGAGTGCCCTGTCGCCTTGGCAATCTGGGTCTCGCTCAGCCCGGCGTCGCGGGCGCGTCGGACCAAGCCATCGCGCGCTTCCAGTGCGGCCCTGTATGCCTCAAGCTGCTTGAGAACGTCTCCCTCGGCGGCCGACTGCCCCGGCTCGACATGACCTGGCTCTCTGAGGTCCAAACCCCCGTCGCGCGCCTGCGAGTGCATGCGTTCCGACGCCTGGCCACCTTGCTCCTGCACAGGAAAGGGGCCAAGAGCTCTCCTGCTCGGATTGCCCGCTTCAAGCCGCGACTCGTTACGCATATCCGGCAGAGTACGCCAACCTAGTTCACCGGCCGCGCCCATGTACAGATTTGCACACCCTAAACGCCGCTCAGGCCCAGTGCGACAATACTCCAACTACGCTATCTGAATTCATTTCGGTGCGGCTCGACCTTCTTGATTTGCCCCATGTCCCCATTCTTCGCGAGAGTTCCGCGCAGGAGAGCCGTGCGTGGGGTCCCACATCTGTACAGATCCGTACAGGCATGGGACGCCCTGGGCGGGTGGGCCACGCTCGACTCGACGATCTCAGGTGCTTCCAGAGCAGGGAGAGCAAAATGTTCGAGCCTCGCGTCGTGGCTGCAATTGATTTCGGGACACACGGAACCGGCTTCGCGTGGTGTGTAGTGGAGGACGGAAACTCCGATCCTAGGAAGCGGCAGATCAACTACTGCAACCGCTGGGAAGCACAGCCCGTAGCGTGTGCCAAGAATTTGTCCGCGCTAATCCTAGACCACCAGGGTGATGTACTGGCCTGGGGCTTCGAGGCCCGGCGCCGCTTTCTCACCACCCGTACTGAGGCGGCTCCCGGTCAGATGCGATACCACGCGGGCTTCAAGATGAACCTGGCGGCGGGCGGTCGTCGCACGAAGGACGAAGCCCTCGAAGCGGATTCCGACGGTCCCGAAGCCGACGACGACTCTGAGAGCGTTGGTCTCGACTCTGAGGATCGACAGCCCCGCGCCAACGGACTGCCCGGGGACAGCGTCACTCCAGGCCTCATCACTGCGTACGTGCGGCAGGTCTACGCTCGGGCATTGGAGCAGATCACAGCCAGC
The DNA here is from genome assembly GCF_042802195.1 of Kitasatospora sp. NPDC057500. Classification (NCBI taxonomy): domain Bacteria; kingdom Bacillati; phylum Actinomycetota; class Actinomycetes; order Kitasatosporales; family Streptomycetaceae; genus Kitasatospora; species Kitasatospora sp. NPDC057500. The sequence continues at coordinate 48,250 of NZ_JBHVER010000013.1, forward strand.
GGCTACGACGAAGACGACATCCGTTGGTGCCTCACCGTCCCCGCCATCTGGTCCGACTACCAGAAGATGGTCATGCGTGACGTGGCGAAGAATGCCGGTATGCCCACCGAGGACGGGCGGCTCATGCTTGCCCTTGAGCCTGAGGCCGCAGCTCACCACGCACGCGTGTGCGGCGTCAGTGTCGCTTCACCAGACGGAAGCAATCCGACTGACTTGATGACAGCGGGCGCCCGGTTCATGGTCGTGGACTGCGGCGGCGGCACCGTCGACATCACTGCCTATGAGAATGACCCGTCAGGGCGCATGGTCGAGATCGGACAGGTCAGCGGCGGACGTTTGGGCTCCGATTACCTCAACCGCACCTTCGAGGATCAGTTCCTCGTCTCCCGCTTCGGAGGGGCGGAAGTCCTCCAGGACCTGCGTGAACGATTCCCCGAGGCTCTGCTCGACCTCACGGATGCCTGGGAACGGGCGAAGCTTCACATCCGGATCGACCAGCACGATCCCATCTACCTCAACATTCCGGCCGCCATCGACCGGCACCTGGGCGCCCCCATGCGCCGGCGCCTGGCCCGGCAGCAGAACGGCACCAATGACGCAATCGTCATCACCGCCGACGAGGCACGCGCCTTGTTCGACAACGTGGTCCCCGACGTCCTGGACTTGATCGATGACCAACTGACCGAGATGTATCGGACGCGCACCGAGGACTCCCAGCGTGAGGTGGTTCTCCTTGTCGGCGGGTTCAGCACCTCCCCATACCTGCAGCAGGCCGTCAAGGACCGGCTGGGAGCCCGCGCTGCCGTACTGATCCCCCCGGACCCTAACGTCGCGGTGCTGTTCGGCGCAGTCCACTTCTGCTACGAGCCCCACACCCGGGCCCGCCGCAGCCGATTCACGTACGGCGTGGACGTGTGCAAGCCATTTGAGAGCGGGACCGACCCCGAGGCATCGAAGTACACGACCTCCGCCGGAGAAGAACTGTGCGCTACGCGATTCTCGATCTTTGTGTCAGCTGGTGACACCGTCGACTCCGACCAGGAGGTCACACACGTCTACTTCCCAGTCGAGGGAACCCAGACCGGTGTGGACTTCGATCTATACGCCACCGCTGACCCCGATCCACGCTACGTCACCGACGAGGGTTGTGACGAGGTCGGCTCCATCCACGTCGACCTCAAGCGGGTGATGCGCTTCGCCCTGGATGACCGAGGCATCAAGCTGCACATGCGGTTCGGCGAGACCGAGGTCAAGGCCCGCGCGGTGGTGATGCAAACCGGGGAGGAGGTTGGGACCTCCCTCCGCTTCCACTCCAACTACTAGGCGAAGAGGACCTCGGCATGACCCCATATCACACCGACGATTATGACAACGAGTACCACCACGGCACCTGGTCGTCGGGCTTCCAGGAGCCCATGATCGGCGTACCCCGCGATGAAGGTCACGGCCTTAACAATGGGAAGGAAGTCGCGGCACAGTCCCTGCCAGCCATCGTGGAAGCCGTCCTAGCCCGACTCGGCCTAAGTTTCCAGCAAGACCCCGAAGCCTGGAGCCAGCAGCTCGCGGAACTTGACCTCCGCCTCCTCAAGTTGGAGCAGATCACCCATCGATTGGAGAGGAACCAAAACGAGCTGAACGGGTCGCTGAGGAAGCTTGAAGGACGTGTGAATACCCTCCTGGCCGCCCGCACTCGCGATCGTGCGGATCTGGCAACCAGCAGCCACAGCGCGCACCAGACAATCGCGCTCAACTATCGTGCACTGGTTGAACAGCGAGTGCAGGCTTTCGCACGTGGCGAGTTCAAGCACAGCCGCCACACTGCCCGTTGGCCTGAACGACAGCAGCTTCCGCGCTTCATCTCCGAGTTGAGCAGGCACCTCTTCTATGCCGCGGGAACTCTCATTCCCTTGGTCCCCGACCTCCGCGCCGCGCTAGGCGTGTCACGAGACAGCGACACCAGCAACGAGTCGCTGAGGAAACTTCGCTCGGAGTGCGTGAGCCTTGGGAAGCGCGCGGAGGAGGCAGGCTTGCACGCCCACTGGGACTTCACCTGCACCAACGGCGCAGCCTTGGACGCGGAACGCCAGGAGCCCTGGTCCCCCTGCGATCCGAATAACCCGGTACGGTTCGCCGTCGCCCCGGCGTACGTTGTCGAAGGCCAGGTCTACGCCCGCCAGTACGTCTACACGTCACCAGGCCCGCTTGAATAGCGACTGCTGACTCGTGAGGCGGGCGAAGCGCGGTAACCACCGTCATCATGAGGTTAGGCTCTTGCGGCGGGCGCGCAGAGAGTAAGTCGTACGACCTTGCCGGGTGCTCCGGCCCCAGCCACCGGATGTGGCGATGTCCCATCCGCGCTGTACTCGCATCTGGCTGGCGAAGGTCCTGAGATCCTCAATGGTGCATTCGCAGTCCAGTTCAACCTCGATGCTGACATAGATGGAACTGGGCTTCGTCTCACTGGGGCCGATCTCCCACCGGACCGAGTGCTCATGTTCAGCCAGGCCCGTGCGCTCCTTGTCGTGGATGAGACCGTGGGCGCGGGCGTATTGATCAAGGTCGTCGATCACGAACAGGTGGCTGGCCCACTCGCCAGGCCATACAGCGAATAGCCGGGACTCGCCAGTCCGGGCGCGTTCATACGTGCCGGCGTCGGTGCCGTGGGACACCGCGCCGTCCTTGGCGACCTCGATGTAGCACAAGGTGCGCTGGGTGTAGGGGAAATCCGCTCCCAGTGCTCCTGCGCTGCGCGGTTCCATGGCACTCCTCTGGAGTCCAGCCTCCTGCCGGTGCCACCACCGATCGGGGGGCAGTCGAAGTCTTCGCCCTTCCGGTAGATGGTTCCGCGACACATCTACTGGAAGGGCCGGAGCGAGTAGGTGGTACTACTCCTCAACCATCGCGGGGCTCTGAGGAGCAAAGGTCGCTGCGGCGATGGCGAGGAGAACAGGCGCGTCAGCGAAGTCGTCGCTGATCGGGCCGTGGGCCGAATCACGCACCCGGTCGTGTAGGCCGGCACCGCTCCAAGCCCGGGCGAACTCGGCTGCAGAGCGCAGGATCTCAGGCTCCTCCTGAAGCGTTTGAAGAAGGTGTGGGCCCATGTGAACAAGGAAGGAGTGAAGCGATTCCTCGCCGTGCCCTTCTTCGAGGATGGCTACGAGTTCGCGCCCGTGCTCAGGGTCTCGGGCAGCACTGATCACTTCTGCAGTCACCACGCTGGTGCGAAGGACACGCATGTTGTCGTCGAAGTCGGGGGACTCGCCGCCGTACTGTTGCACGTATCGGCTGACCGCATCATCCCACTCCTCGGCATCACGCTCTGTCAGAAATGTGCCGTCGAGCCGAGGCAGTAGTCCCCCGGTCTCGCGATAGGCGAAGGCCCAGGCCGCGGACAGCCCGATCTCTTCAAGGAGGGTCGCGCCCTTCGTCTCGATGTCACTAAACGGGCGAAGCCGCGGAGTATCCGCATCCGGATCGAAGAACACCGGGTCGTTTGGCTCCGGCGGACGGCCGAACTTCTCTTCAAAGCGTCGCAGCTGTGCCCTGAAGGAAGCTGCAGCATTCTCACCGAACCGGATGATCTTGCCGTTTCTGGTCGTGACCTGAGGAATCTCCAGCTCGAAGGCCAGATCGATCAGGGCGCGCCCCGGGGAGCTGGTCCACCTTCTGTCTGCAGCGCTGGTTCCTGCGGCAAGAGACGGCAGAGCGAAGAGGTGCGCCAATGCCTCGTCCGCAGTGAGTCTCTGTTCCGGCGCTACGAGAAGCAGGTCCGTCACCGAGATCAGAGATGAATCGGCGGGCAACGCCAGTGCCCAAACTGCTGATCGCGGCCCCGCCTCCTCGATCTCCTCGTCCTCCTTCGCGACGAGAGCGAGGTAGAGAGCGGGCAGGAGCAGACCCGATTCCTCACGTACTGCGAGCCCGGCGCGGTGGAGGAGATGGACCCCTTCACGGAGCGCGTCCAGAATGGTGCCGTCATGTGGGACCTCAACCTGGGTGCTCTCCCAGAACTGAGCCACCTTCTGCGCTGCGTCGGCTGGCGGCTCCGGCAGTGCCAAGTCCACCGGTGGACCATCGATCAGCCGGGTCCCCGAGAGCGCCGCTCCAGGCAGTAGCCTGGCGGGTAGCTTTCGCTGGTCCAGGCCGATCTCCTCCAGACGCCCCGCTAGCAGCAGCATCAACTCACCTTCGTCCACAGGAAGGTCGTGTTGCTCACTTGCCGCCACGACCTCAAGTACGAAGCGCTCAATGCCCTTCCAGTGAACGGTTCCACGTACGAGCCTGAGCCATCCGTCACGCGCGTTGGAGAACTCGAACTCGTCACGGAAGCGTTGGGGCCAGGCCGTTCCAAGGAAAAGCGCGTCGAGGGGGTCGAGGTCGTGGAACCAGCGAGGACCGTCAGCCTCCAGTTGTGCCATTCCCAGAGCGCCGTACCCGAACACATACGCCCCGGCCAGGCTCACTTTGCCCGGAGCGTTGGTCCGAAGAAGGCGCCCGAGCGCAGCCTCTCCCTCGGCACGTGGGTCTGTCGACGCTGCCGAGCTGGGTCTGGCCGCGGCCCTCACGTCCGCTGCCTGGCGGGCGCGCTTCCTTCGCGATGCTTGTCCCATCGGACTCCCTCCCTATGCCGCCAGCCTGCCCTATCAATGAGTCCAGCGGCGCCGATTTCAGGATGACAGGCGTGGACGAGAGAGAGGTTGGCTACAGTTCGCGCAGTCCGACCAGGACACGTGCATCGGACCGGAGACTGGGCCGGTCTCCTGGTCGGGCGCCCAGGAGACGCTCGCGAACAACCTCAAGCCGAGGGCAGCGGCTATGTCGGAGCAGCTGGTCAGATCTCTGCAGCAACGACCAGCGCTGTCTCAAGGCCCGCTATCACGTTGGCCAGCGTCTGCTTGCTCGTGATCCAGTCCGTGTCACCGGCGGCGACCGCGTGCTGCACTGCCTTGAGGACGGCTTCGTTGGCCTCGGCCGGCCGAGCCAGGTGTGCCCGCATGTAGTGCTTGAAAAGCGCGGGCAGCTGGTCCGACCGAGTTGTTGTCTTCGCCTTCAGGGACAAGAGCGGAAGGAACCACTGCTCGAAGCCGTCCGTGATCGCCTGGGTGGTTTGGTACGCCTCGAGCAGTGGCTGCAGGCTTGCCGTGTGGTCGTAGGGAAGGTGGCCGTGGAGGGTGTACTGGAGGCGGATGCCGTCGTACGCGCGGAAGTGCTGGCCGTGGGCGACGATGTGGTTGGCCGCGTTCTGGGTGATGGTCATGACGACCACGTCTGCCTGCTGCTTCCGGGCGGCGGCGAGGACGGTGGCGTGGATGCCGACGCGCGGATCGAGGACGAGGCCGTTGAGACCGAGGGGCGAGAGGTTGATGCCGTGGTCGCGGGTTCGGGAGAGGATCAGGCGCTGGGCGACGTTGGCAGCGGTGTGCTGGAGGTGCTTGGGCTGCTGGCGATGGCTGGCGTGGATGTCCGAGCGGTCAAAGACGGGGCGGTCCTTCGCGAGTTCGGCGACAAGCTGGAGGCCCGTGCGGTCCTCGGTGTCGGTGCTGCCGCAGGCGTTGCAGGGGTGGCTGCCGGTGCCGGTCATGTGACTGCAAGCCCGGCAAGTGGGGACGGTCTCGCGGCTGATGGTGAGGGTGCCGGCGCGGAGGTTGTTCTCGATCATCTCCAGCGCGAGGTTGGCGACCTCCGCGTCGGTGTCGGTCATGATGCCGCCCACCGGGAACTGTCCGGGCGGGTACTTGTCGGCTATCAGGTCGGCCTCGAACCGCTGGCGGGGGATCGTCGGGCCGCCAGCCTCGCGGTGGCGAAGATCTCCGGCGAGGGTGACGGTGTTCCACAGGTGGGGTGCGGACGGTAAGCCGAGGATGGCGTTGAGAGCGGCAGCGAGGCGGATGCCGACGGCCTTGCCAGGGCGGGTGTCGAAGGTGAAGGGCCCGTTCTGGACGGGCCCATTGAGGAACAGGTGTCGCACGGGCTCCTCCTAGATCGGCGGGGTGGTGGTTCCCGTCCGGGTGAACCGGCCGTCGTGCAGCTCGTAGTGGAGGATCGCGGCGTTTGGCATCTTGCCCTTCCGCTCCTCGGCGAGGATCTCGGGCAGGCTGCGGAGTTCGAGCAGGGATCGCAGCGCCACCGCGGCGGTCTGGTGTGTGAAGGCGACGACGGTGCGCGCTCCCTGGAGTTCGGCCTGGGCAAGGGCGGCGAACTCGGCGGCCCGATTGAGTACGCCCTCGGCGAGCGACTCGCCGCCACCTGGCGCGGTCCAGACGTGCTTGCGCAGGCGGCGGTCCTCGGCGAGTGCGGGGTAGCTCTCGTACAGCTCGCGCTTGGTCATGTAGGTGGCGTCGCCGTAGTGCTGCTCGTCCAGAAGCGCGGTCTGCTGGGGCCAGCCATCGGGGAGGGCCGGCAGGGCGATCGCGGCGGTGTCGATCGCCCTGCGGTAGGTCGAGGTGTAGACGTGCAGCAGCTCGGAGCCCGCGAGCTGCGGGAGGACCTCGGCGAGCCACTGGGCCTGCCGGAAGCCGCGCGGGGTCAGGCCGACGATGGTGCGGGAGATGGCGTGCGCGGCGGTTCCGCTGTAGGGGCGGGGGTCCTGGTAGAAGCCGTTGTACTTGTCGGCGTTCTCGACGGACTCGGCGTGTCGGATGACGAGCAGGGGCAAGACGAGGCTCCTATCCGGCGAGGTTGGCGACGTAGGAGCCGCTGACGGTCCAGGGGGTGAGTTCGATGCCGAAGCCGCTGTGGTCGCCGTCCTGGGTGTGGACGAGCTTGCCGGCCAGATGCACGGTGTCACCGGATCGGAACGCTCCGGTGTAGGCGCCGAGGTACGAGCGCATGTGGGTGATCCGGCGGGCGAAGGAGTCGGCCTCGTCGATGGTCGAGCTGAGGATGGTCTTGACCTTGATCCCGTACACGGCCGGGGTGGTGAGGCCCTCGGCGTGGTCGGTGATCTTGACGAGGAGGGAAATCTCGCCGATCTCCTTGGAGGAGATCCGGGCGAAGGTCTTGTCGCGGTCGGAGCGGATGGGTTCGCAGTTGATGTGCGCGCCGGCGTTGGCGGTAAGTCCTTGGAGCTTGCGGCGTTCCTGCTTGATGAGGGCATCGAATGAGCTGCCCTCCATGTACTTGGCCCGGCGGATGTACAGCCGGGTGAGGTCGTCTCCGTCGTACGGCCGGATCAGGTCGGCCTGCTGGAACAGCTCCTGCGCGGCCTGGTAGCCCTCCGGTCCGTAGCAGACGAGGTCGATGTCGGAGCGCTCGTTGAAGCAGCCGACGAGGAAGGAGCCGGTGACGCCGATCAGGCCCTGGGCGTCGTTCGCGGTGATCCACTCGGTGATCGCCAGAAGGTCCTTGCCGACCGGGTTGTCGGCGACCGCGCCGGGGTCCTCGTGGATGGCGGCGAGGGCCTGGCGGCAGGAGTAGTGGACGGCCACGTCCTCTCGCGGGATGCCGGTGATGACACAGCCGAGGGTGTCGGAGTAGACGTAGCACTCCGGCCTGCCGGCCAGGATGCCGAAGGACTTCGACACGACGCTGTTCTGCCGGTAGGTCTGGCCGAACAGCCGCCGGTCGCCCTTCTCGTCGGGGGTGATACTTGACGTAGCCGAGGTAGTGGCTGCCGGGGTGGCTGTCGCCGATGACCTTGAAGACCACTCCGTGGTGGTCCATCAGGTAGTCGCGGTCGCGGACGGTGGGGACCGGCCTACCGGTGTTTAGCGGTGAACCGTTCCAGAGTGGGGAAGGTGCCGGTGTCGATCGTGTCGGACGACTCATACTGATCAAGTCCCATCGTGAAAAGGGTGCGGCGGTACTGCCACTTGATGTGCTTGTCGTGCCGGGCGGGGTCGGTGGGCCGCATGAGGGCTAGGAAGAAGAAGCACTTGACCAGCAGGAAGTCGCCCAGGTGCTCGCTCACCCGCTGCCCGATCAGGGATGCGGTGGTCTCGTCGAGCGCTGCGGTGTAGGCGGCGCGCTGTTCCGGGGTGATGCTGTAGCCCTTGCCGCCGCCCTTGAAGGCCACGATGTCGAGCGCGGGGTAAACGTCGTAGCCGAGCGGGATCGGTCCGTGGTGCTGCCAGTCGATGACGCCGGCCTGAAGGACGTTGGGTAGGCCGTAGTCCAGGTGCCCCTGCACCATCGGGAGCCGGGCCAGCCGGTCGAGGGCGTGCTTGACCGCCTCGTGGACGCGTGGGATGTCGAAGTCCGGATTCTCCTCGAAGACCTCGGCCGCGAAGGCCGCCTTCTCGAACCACGGCGTGGCGGGGAGGGGGTGCCTCGTCTGGGCCTGCAGGAGCTTCGACGCGACGGCGGCCGCCGTGCTGATCACCTGGTAGCTGACTTGACCGTCCCGTCCGGCGTCGGCCAGCGCCAGCGCCTCCTCGTGCAGCGAGTTGTCGCCGATGGCGCGCTCGACGACGAAGTAGCGCCCGTCCTCCGAGCCACTGTCGACGATCTCCGGCACCGGGTAGCCGAGGCCGGCGGCCAGCTGCTGGAACTCGGTCTCCGCCCGCAGATCCTCGCCGCCGGTCCGCTTGTAGAGCAGGCCGTCAGCCGACTTCCACACCGCACCTTCGGTGGCAGTTCTGTCCTTCACGAACTCCCAGTCGCTCATCCATCCATCCTTCCGTAGCGCCGAGTTGGCATGGAGCAGATACGGCTGTGTCGGGCAGGCCGCCTGGGGTTGGGCCAGCCGCCCCCGGGGGAAAGGGCGACCGGCCCCGTCACCGCCCGGCCGGTGTGCCTGCATCGGTACGGGCGGAGTCGTTGGGCACGCGGCGAGCGGTCCCGCGAGAACCACCTGTACGCGCTGGCGCTGAGCCAGGAAGGCGCGTGGGGACGGGGCCTGGGACGGTCGGTGCGAACGAGGCTGGCGATGAGTGCTGCCCTGCGGGCCGAGCGACGGTGCTCGGGTACCGCGACAGCGGGGACCGCCAGTTGGGCCCAGACCTTCTTGCCATGGGTCGTCGGCTCCGCTCCCCAGGTATCCGACAGGCCCTCGATCAGCAACATGCCTCGACCGGTGGTCATTTCGTCGTTGCCGAAGTTCGCGGCCCCGGCGGGCATCCGGCGCGACGGGTCGTAGACCTCGATCACCACCCGGTCGCCGTCCGGGGAGAGGTGGATACCGACCAGCAGTCTTCCTGGCGCGTGAATGACCGCGTTGGCGAGCAACTCGTGGGCGACCAGCGCGATGTCGCCCAACGAAGCCTGGTCGATCCCCCACGCGCGGGCGACTTGGACGACGGCGTCCCGGGCCGGCGGGACGTGGTCGCGCCTGGTGCCGATGAACGAAATACGTCGGGCGTGAGTGGAGGCGATCACTGGTCACCATCGCAGGCTTGGACCGCGTCGGCAACGCTGTTGCACGGCCAGGGGCCGCAGCCGTCGCTGCACCGGCCGTCCTCGAACTGGTAGCGGTCGAGGACCTCTCGGGCGTGGGTGCTGGCGGTGGCGAGGCGCTCGCGACGCTCAGCGGCGCGATCTGAGGGGCTCGCGGTTGTGTTCGACCCCGGCTGTCCTCCAAAGCGAGAGGAACGGCCACCGCGTCCGCGTCCCGCTGGTGCGTAGTGCCGCCTCTCTGTGCATCCGAGCGGAGGGTCATCGGCGCTTCTCCTTAGCCACTGGGTAGAACCGCGCATGCGAGAGGCCGCAGATGGGCCTCAGCCATGCGGGAGCGGGGAACCGCGAGCTGCGAGGGTGGTCGAGCTGCTGACGACCAGACAACTCCATCTCGATGCACCATGGTTAGGGCATGGGCTCTGCGTGCGTGATCCATGCAGATCGTGCATGACGGGTTGTCCTGGTGCGGCTACGCTCGGCTCGCCAGGGCAGGATCAGCATTGGCAGGAGAAGCCATGTCGCGGACGGCCAAAGGACACTCCGCTGCGGGTGGGATCGCAGAGGCGATCCGCCGCGCGCGAGTGTTGAGCGGCCGGTCGCAGGCGGACGTGGCCACCGAACTGGGCTACCACCAGTCGAAGATCAGCCGGTTGGAGAGCGGCAAGGGGACGCAGGACATCGACGTCCTGCGCGCTGTCGCAGCCGTGCTCGACATCCCACTGGGAAGCCTCGGCCTGTCCTCCCATACCAGTGCGGACAGCAGGACGGACGACATGCACCGTCGCAATTTCCTGGCCGCGAGCGTCGCCGCGCTCGCGACCCCGACGCCCCATCCCCGCGTGGGGATAGAGCTGGTCCAGGCGCTGCTGCCTGGACCTGTTCCAGCCGAGCACGCGCCACAGCCCCAGGCCGCACTCGCGGCCCGGCTCTCCCAGGCCCGGAGGCTCTTCTACACCTGCCGGTACGCCGAACTCGAAGGCACGCTGCCGTCGCTGATCGCCGACCTTCGCCAAGCCCAGGACGCCTCCCGCGGCAGCGACCAGGTCCTGTCCGGCCTCCTCGCGACGGCGTACCAGACCGCGGGCAGCCTGCTGCTCAAGCTCGGCGACCACGGCAACGCCTGGCTGGCGGTCGGCCGTGCCATGGCCGAGGCCGAACGGAGCGCCGACCCCGTCGTGATGGCCTCCAGCGTCCGCGTCCAGGCGCACGTCCTCGCGCGCGACCGGCACACCGCGCCCGCCGTCACCCTCATCCGGCACACCGCCGACCAGCTCTCCGGTAGCTACGACCGGCGCCCACCCGAGTACCTCGCCGCGCTGGGGCTCATGCTCCTTCGCGGGGTGACGGCCGCAAGCGCCGGCGGCGACCGCGCCACGACCGCCGAGTTCCTCGCCGAGGCCCAGGAGGTCGCGCGCTACGTCGACCTCGACAGCCCCGAAGCCTGGGCGAACTTCAGTCCGACCAACGTCGCACTTCACTCGGTAAGCGCCTCGGTCGTCCTGGGCGACGCCGGAGCGGCGCTGGAAGCCGCCCAGCCCCTGATGCGCAGGCGCATCCCGGTCCCCGAGCGCCGGGCAGCACTGTGGGTGGAGGCTGCACGGGCCTACAGCCAGCAGGGCAGACTGGCCGAGGGATACAAAGCGCTCAGGATCGCGGAGAGCTGTGCCTCGGAGGACATCCGCCGACGGCCCAGCGTGCTCGACCTGGCCGGTGACATGGCCGCTCGCGACCGGCGCGGCGCCGTCCCGGAGCTTCGCCGTTTCTGCCAGGAGTTGGGAGTCCAGGTTTGACCGAGCACCGCGAGCCGTTCCTCTACATCGTCGTCTGCGCGTCGGGCATCGCCGACGGAGTGGGCGAACTGATCACCGCGGCCCATGCCGAGGGCTGGAAGGTCGGCGTGATCGCGACCCCGAACGGGCTCGGGTTCATAGACCAGGAAGCTATCGAGGCCCAGACCGGCTACCCGATCCGCTCAGCCTGGCGCACGCCCAGCATCCCCCAGCAGCTACCCCCGGCCGACGCCGTCGCGGTCGCCCCTGCCACGTTCAACACCATCAACAAGTGGGCTGCCGGGTTCTCCGACACCCTCGCGCTCGGCATCCTCTGCGAGGCGTACGGCCTCGGCATCCCCGTCGCCGTCCAGCCCTACGTCAACTCCGCCCAGGCCGCGCACCCCGCGTACGGGGAGAGCCTGGCCCGGCTCCGGTCGATGGGCGTCCTGATCGGCGACTACGTCCCCCATAAGCCCAAGGCCGGCGGGGGCCGCGACAAGTACAACTGGACTCACGTCCTCGACCTGCTCCGTCCCGTGACGGCCTCGGTTGCAGGGAGGAAATAGCCGCCGATGCCGACGGCATACAGAGAAGGCACCGCTGCCGCGATCGTGGTCCAGGAAAGCCGCACCTGATGGTCCGGCGGCGAGTCAGCGAGGGGCGGAACGACAATAAAAAAAAGCCCAGGTCATCGACTCGATGACCTGGGCTTTGTCTGAGCCGCCTGCGGGATTCGAACCCGCGACCTACGCATTACGAGTTCGCCCAATCCTTGTCCATGGTCGTCCGCGCTCGTCCGGACCGCAGGTCAGCGGACCATGCGGGACCGAAGCGGATCACCACGGACGGAGTGGACTGAGACCAGGACTGAGACCAGGAACCCGGTCGCTACCCGGGCGTTTTCCGCCTACGAATCCGGTCCGCCGATGCTGACGGGCTCGGCGCTCAGCGCTGCCATGATGGCTTCCATGGTCCACGCCCCGGCCGAACCCGGGCGGGCACTCAGGTACTCGGCCGAGTCCTTCACGGACCAGCCGTGCGCCTCGCTCAGTCCGGACGCGAAGTTCCGGAGGTAGGCGGCCGAGGGGCGGGTCACCGCGACGTCCATGCGCCGCCAAGGGGCGGTGAAAGTCAGCACCGGGTAGCCGTCGATCTGCCCCGGACAGACCAGCGTCTCGTAGCGGCCGGGCCCGAGCCGAACTTCCCCCGACGCCAGAACCGGCGCGAGGTCGAGGTTCCGTCCAGGCTCGTCGTGCATCTCCTGTGCCGCGATGTCGGAGAACTGTTCAGGGGTGATCAGGTAGGCCCGCGCTGGCATCTCTCCCTCATCCGTCTGGTCGTAGAAGCCCATGCCTCCGGTCCAGACCTTCGACTCCAGGGAGAAGTAGAGCTGCCCCGGCAGCAGTACGGGGAACGCCGCGCGCGGCGGCCGGGGATCGCGACACCCCGGGTACACCCGGGCGCCGCCCGGAGGACGGCCACCCGCGATGTAGTGCATCAGCCGGTCGAGATGCATGTTCGAGCCGTAGGCCGCGTACCAGACGAGCTCTGGACTCGACTCATGGTTGGTCAGGGGTTCTGGGCGTCGCGCGATGCTCAGAGCAGTCATGTCAGTCCGTAGAGACGTCGTAGCGGATGACGTGCCTGTCGCCGGGGAGGGTGGTGATCATCACCCGGAGCGGCTTTCCGTCCTTGTCGTAGCCGGTACGGCGGTGGACCGCGACCGGTGTGCCTGCGGGAAGCACTAGGCGCTCGCTCTCGTCCCGGGTGGGCATCCGGATCGTGATCTCATCGCTGTACCGCACCTGAACCAGCCCGGCGCTGGCGAGCACGCCACCGGGTGCCGATACGTCCTCGGGGAGCATCAGCGGCGTGTTCCGGACCAGTTCCTCCGGGAAGTACGAGTCGGCGAGGGCGTACGGCTCGTGGTCCACGAAGCGGATTCGCTCGCGCACGACGGTCAGCGCCGTCGCAGGGTCGAGCTGGAGTTGAAGCGCGACCTCCTCAGGAGGCCGCCTGATCGACACCCGGATTTCCTGGCGCGGTTCCTGACCAGTGGCGGCTATCTGGCTGGCCCACTGGTCGCCGGCAGTGTGGTTCGCCTCGTGAACCGACCGGGACTCCAACGTGGTCCAGTTCCACACGGCCGGCTTGTAGCGCTCCCGGACGAAAGTGCCGCGCCCCTGCGCGGAGACCAGGAGCCCTTCGTCAGTCAGGCGTCCAAGCGCGAGTCGCACCGTGTTGCGGCTTACGCCGTAGGCCGTGGTGAGTTCTTCCTCTGAGCGGAGTTTCTGGCCCGGTGCCAACTCCCCCTGCTCGATCTGAAGCCGCAGGTCATCGGCGATGGCGTGGTAGCGCGGGACCTGTTTGGCCATGCTCGGTCTCCCTGACTTGGAGGACTTGTTCCAACAAGGTACCTCGAAGCGCTTGACGGCGCGAGCACCCATGCCCCAAGCTCATGCCATCAGCTTGTTGGAACAAGTCATCCAACAAGACCAGGTGGACTTGATGGCCTGGTGGGCCCTTCTTTGGGCTGCCCTGACCTGCACAAACGCGCCCGGAGGGGTGGGGTGACAGCCCCCCGAAGGCAGCGCTTGATCCTGAAGAACTCAAAAGAGTGCCTATCGCGACGAGGGGGCTTCCCCTCGTCCCCGCTGCGGACCGGGAGATGTCCGCCCCTCGGCGACCACTTCCTGTCGTACCGGCCCTGGACAAGACCCCGCTTGCGGGGTGCCACCCGGTGCGCGTCGCCCTGCTGGCGCCAGAGCAGTGACGATGGCGCGCCCGATCGCGGGCTCGGGACCGGCCGGCGTGGCAACGGCGGCCTGGTGAAGCCCAGCGTTCCAAGTGTCTTTGGTCCCCGATCCGTCCGCTCGCCGGTCGGGTCGGGGGTCATGGCTGCTCGCACGTGACGAGTAGCTGGCCCGCATGAGTCGGGCCGCCGCGCTCCCGGCCAAGGTACGCGCGGCGGCCCTGCGGGCTCACCCCCCGATTGGACGAGGTGAACCCATGAGACTGATTGTTGCAGGCCACGAGGCCGCAACGCCCGAGGAGTTCGCGGAGCTGGCCTTCGGGACCGGCGCCGACTACGGCTTCGGTGTCGACACGGAGCTGTTCGACGGCACCGCCGACGGCACCGCCGAGGACCGGCTGATCCGGATGGACGTCGCGCGGGCGGTCCTGCGGGACCTGGACCCGCCGGCCGCCCGCTTCGCCTCCGCGCTGATGCGTACCGCCGAGCGCCGCCGGGTGCTGACCTGGAAGGCGGCGGCGTGATGACCGAGCTGCACAGCCTCCTCAGCGGGCCGGCGACCCGCACCCCGCACCTGACCGGCCGCCCGGCGGCCACCGTGCTCGCCGAGGTCCGCCCCGACGGGGACGGCGACCTGCGCGGCGCCGCCTGCAAGGGCGCCGACACCGACCTGTTCTACCCGGACCCCGAGGACACGGGGCCGGAGGCCGCCGAGTGGGCCGAGCGCCGCGCCAAGATGATCTGCGCCGGGTGCCCGGTCCGCACGATGTGCCTGGCCGACGCGCTGAAGCGCAAGGAGCCGTCCGGCATCTTCGGCGGCCTGACCGCCCGCGAGCGCTACAACCTGCAGCGCAGGGGGACCCGATCCCGGGCCCGAGTGAACGCCGGGGGTGGCCGCTCGTGACCACCCCACTGACGCTCACGGGCGCCGCGATGAAGGCGGCGATGAGCCCCGCGCAGATCCGCTCCGCCGAGCGGGCGCTGACCGCCGGGACGTGGGCGATCACGTTCGGCGCGGTCCTCTACAGCGTGCTCACGGTGACCCCGCTCATGGCCGGCCACACCCCGCCCGGGTGGAAGTGGACGGCGCCGATCCTGCCGCTCGTCGTGGACGCGGCGGTGGTGATCGTGGTGCGGATGGACGCCACGCTCGCCCGCCTGAACGGCGACGGCGGACGCTGGCCCGTCGTGCTGCGCTGGATGACCGGCCTGATGACCGTGCTGCTCAACGTGGGTCTGTCCGCCCTGGACAAGGACGGGGTGGGGGTGGCGGTTCACTCGGTCGCGCCGCTGCTGCTGATCGTCACGGCCGAGACATCCCTCGCCTACCGGCGGGCGATCGCCGGCGCCCTCGCCGCCCGTGAGGACGCTGAGCGAGCCGAGCGCGACCTGCGCGAACAGCGGGCCGAGGCCCGGCGTCAGGAGGAGCGGGCGGAGCGGCTCGCCCGGTGGGAGGCCACGGAGCGGGCCGAGCGTGAGCGCCGTGAGCACGACGCCAAGGTTGCCCGTGAGCAGCGTGAGCACGAGGTGAGCATGGCCCGCGAGGAGCGCGCGGAGACCGCGCGCCGTGAGGCCGCCGAGCGCGAGGAGAAGGCCCGGCGGGAGGCCGCCGAGCGGGCCGAGCGTGAGCGTCGTGAGCACGAACGGCGTGAGCGTGAGCGCCGTGAGCGCGAGGCGAGCCAGCGTGAGCGCGCCGAGCGGGCCGAAGCCCAGCAGCGCGAGCAGGAGGCCGCCGAGCGCGCCCGCGCCGAGTTGCTGGCCGCCGGTCCCGCCGCCGAGCGCCTGCCGGAGGAACGGGCCCGCGAGGTGGTCAAGGCCGCCGTCGAGGCCGGGCTGCCGCAGCGTCAGGCGGTGGAGCTGACCGGCTGGTCCGCCGGCTGGATCGCCGCCCGCTACAAGGAACACCCCGCCGTCCGGCCCGCCCTGCACGCCGTCCCCGCCACCACGACTTCTGAGGAGCAGGCATCGTGACCACCACCACCGCCCCCACCATCGAGACCGCGTCCGGTGTGATCGGCGTCGCCGGGGCGCTGATGGCCGCGCTCTCCGCCCACGCCGACCTGCCCGCCCCGAGGATCACCAGCGAGCAGGTCGTTGCCCCGGACCGCGACGACTCCGGCGGCCTGGTCCTCACCTGGGGCCTGGCCTTCGGCTTCCACCGCGACACCGCGCTGAGCGACTTCGAGCAGTGGCGCCAGACCCTCGGGATCGACCCCGCCGCCGTCGACCACGGCAGCACCGGCACCCACGCCTGGCTGAGCGTCGACACCGCCTACGCCGGCACCCCGCTGACCCTGACCGGCTACTACACCCTCGCCCAGGACGACCCGGGCGAGGAGGAGTGAGCCGCCCCCGGCACTGGGACCCCACCGGCGAGCGTCACGGCGGTACCCCGACCTACCCGTGGCGCATGGCGCCGCGCGGCTTGTTCACCCGTGCTCAGCTCCGCGCGAAGGGCCTGCGCCCGGGCGGGCAGGCCGTGGCCGCGCAGGTCTGCTGGCGCTCGCGCCGCAGCAAGGGCCCGCGCACCGCCTTCCTCTACCGGATCGACCGGGCCAAGCCGGTGCGGCCGATGACCCCCGCGAAGGCCGCCGCCCTCGCCAAGGCCAACGCCGCCCGCCGTACCTGCCCGCAGTGCCGCCGCGACGCCGGCTACATCCTCCCCACGCACCTGGGCACCTGCCTGCCGTGCGCCGACACCGCCGCCCTCGCGGCCTGAAAGGAGACCCTGGTGGAGACCACCAGCACGCCTGACTCGCCGGTCCTCTACACCTGGATGATCACGCTGCAGTTCCCGGTCCGCCTCGGGTTCGGCGCGGTCACGGAGACCGGCCACTTCCCGGTCCAGCCGGACAAGCCCACCAGCCGCATGGCCGCCTACCGGGAGATCCGTGCGCTGATGGCCCGGACCTACCCCGAGACCACTGGCGCGACCCTCTTGTTCTTCTCGCTGGAGCCCGACCGGCTCTGACCAGCCACAACAGCCCGGAACCGCCGACAGCTTGCAGGCACGCGGCGGTTCCGGGTGCTCCGCCCTCTGAAGAGAACCGGAGACCCGCATCATGGCCGAACCACCGGCCCCGACGCTCGTCGAGGTCACCACCGTCCCCCAGATCCAGCCGCCCACCGCTCCGCCGCAGGTGAAGACGCCACCCGCCCCGCCCGCTCCGGCGGTCGGGGCGGTTCCGGGTGTGCCGCTCGCGGTGGCCGTGGCGAACGCGCTCGGCGGCACCGTCGCCGGGGCGCTGTCCCTCGGCGGCCCCGTCGCCCTCGCCGTGGCCGGCACCGCTGCCGGTGCCGCCGCGATCGGTGGGCTGGCCCGCCGCCGCGCCGCCAGCCGCCACCGCACCCCGAACACCGCCACCCGCCGCGCCGCCGCCCAGCGCGCCGCCGCGCCGGGTGGCCTCTTCACCCCCGCCCCGGCCGGACGCACGCCGAGGCCGGGTGGCACCAACTCGGCTGCCGGATTGGGCCGTTACACCCCGTCCGGCTCATCGTCGGCCGGCCGATCCGCCGGTCCGGCGGTCGTCGGCGGGCGCCCGTCCGCCGCTTCCAACTCCTCCTCCGTGTCTCGGAAAGGACCCTCTGCCATGGGTCGAACGGCCGGAATCCCCTCCCCCGCCCGCAGTGCGACCGGGGCGTCCGGCACGGCCGCCGGCCCCCGTTCGAAGGGCAGCGGTCCGCGCCACCGGGCGAACGGCGGCGCCGCGCACACCCTGGCCAAGGCCGCCTCCCGCCTGCCCGGCCCTGCCGCGCACAACGGGGCCGGCGGCGCCGGGCAGGTCGACCGGCGGGCCGGGCGGCGGGATGAGCGGCTCGCGAAGGTAGCCGAGCGCACCGCCCGCAGGGTCGCCAAGGGCCAGGCCAAGGCCGAGCGGGCGGCCGGGATCGACCCCTCGACCGGCGCCGGCGCCCACCCGGCCGGCCCCGGTGTCCTGCGCGGGGCGGGTCCGTCGCCGGTGCAGGCGAAGGCCCTGCGGCGCTCGGCGATGCGCCACCGCGCGCGGATGGCCGGTGCCGCCGCCGCGACGGGGCTGGTCGGCCTGGCATCGGCGGCGGTCGGCAACTGGCGGCACAAGGGCAGGGTCGCGGGCCACATGCGCCGCACCTGGGCCCGCATGGCCGCCCGCGCCCGCGCCGTGCGCGACGCCCGCAACGCCGCGATCCTCGGCACCGCCAACCCCGCCGGCACCCGCACCCCCGGCGCCGGGCCGGCGGCCGTGCCGGTCCCCGCCCAGTACGTCAACGTCCCCGGCCGCCCCACCCCCACCCCGGCGGGTGTCACCGGCCCGGCCGCCACCACCAGTGCTCCCGGCGCCGGCGGCCCCGCGTTCGAGATCTTCGGCCGTCCCTCCCGCCCCGGCACCACTCCCGCCGTCGCCCCGATCGCCCTCGGCAAGTCCACAGTGAAGGAGCCCACCGTGTCCGACCTCGACGGCAGCACCACCGCCGCCACGTTCAACCTCACCTCCGCCGCCGACGTCCTGCTCCAGGCCGCGACCACCTTCGACCCCGAGACGATGATCGAGTTCGGCGCCTTCGCCGACGACCTGCCCGTCGCGTTCACCACGCTCCAGGACGTCCTGCGCGTCCTCGCCGAGCAGGCCGCCGAGCGCCTGCCGCTGGACCCGAGCGTGGTCGAGGAGATCAGCCAGGGCTACCGGGCCATGGGCGCGGTCGTCCACGCCCTCGACGAGGTCGCCCCCACCTTCCGCAAGGCCCACGCCGAGGACCTGGAGCGCCACGAGAACCCCCGCAACGGCCTGGACGCCGAGCGGAAGTGGAACGTCTGACCCTGCCCCCGTCCCTCCCCAGCACCCACACCCCCGCCGGGCCGTCCACAGGCTGTGGACGGCCCGGCCCCGTACGGCTGGAGACCACCCGCATGACCAAGACCACGAAGAACTCCGGTCCCCGCGTGGACTGGAAGGCCGGACACGGCATCCTGTCCGGCACCCTCAACGGCACCCTCGGCGCGCTGACCACGACCGCGCTCGGCCACGCGAGCGGCATGCCCGCCACCTGGGCGCTCGCCGCCGGCGCGGCCGGGGCGCTCGGCACCATCGGGTCGGGCCTGCGCAAGCGCCTGACCGCCGCCACCCTCACCTTCCGCAGCACGTGCTGGATGACGGCCGGCGGCTGGTCGTCCTGGGCCCTCGCCCACGGCGGGCCGTGGCAGTGGCCCGAGATCGGCTCGCTCGCCGCCGCCGGGATCGCCGCCGGAACCCTCGCCGTCGGCTTCGCCGCCCACGAGGAGGTCGAGCAGGCCAAGCGCCAGCACCTGCTGCTGATCGGCGCCCGCCGACAGATCGCCGCCGAGTGGACCGACCGCATCAAGCGCGTCTGCAACGTCGACGTCACCGTCCTCGGGGTCGAGCACTGGCCGTCCGGTGCCGGGTACACCCTGGAGATCGAGCTGCCCGAGGGCGGCACCACCCGGCGGTCCATCACCGACCGCACCGAAGGCCTCGGTTCCGACCTCGACCTGCCCGACGGCTGCGGACTCCAGGTCATGCCCGGCATCTCCCGCCGGCGCGTCCTCATCCAGGTCACCACCAAAGTCCTCACCGACCCGCTCGACTTCCCCGTCGACGAGATGGGCGAGGTGACGACTGTCAACAACCCGATCCCCGTCGCGCTGCTGTCCGACGGCGCCCGCGCCGAGATGGACCTGCGGCAGGCGTCCACGATCGTCACCGGCCCCACCGGGTCCGGCAAGACCAACTGGCTCCACACCCTGATCGCCCGCCTACTCCAGACGAACGACACGCTCGTGTGGGTGATCGACCTCAACGCCGGGTCCATCGGCCTGCCCTGGCTGAACGCCTGGCGCGACGCCCAGATCCACCGGCCCGGCTCCCACTGGGCCGACGCCGAGATCCCGGTGCCGGGCGTCGACTGGGTCGCCTCCACCCCCGAGGAGGCCAAGCGCATGCTGGCAGCGGCGGTGCGGATCGCCAAGCGCCGCAAGGCCGCCTACCAGGACGCCATGCGCGACGCCAACGACGACAAGCTCCCCGTCTCCCCGACCGTCCCCGAGATCGTCATCGTCATGGACGAAGGCGCCGAAGTCGCCGCCACCCGCGAGGCCCGCGCCGTCCTCGCCGGCGTCTCCGAGGTCATCCGCATCGCCCGCGCCATGGCCATCCGCGCCGTGGTCTCCGTCCTGCGCGTCACCCAGGACGTCATGCCCGACCCGCTCGTGCGCAAGATGGCCTCCAACCGGCTCGCCACCGGCGCGTTCGAGGACTCGGAGCTGGGCCACCTCTTCGGCTGGCGCGCGCTCCGGGCCGAGGACAGCTTCTCGGGGCCGGGGTCGGTGCTGGTCGGCACCGAGGGCAAGCAGCCCGCCAAGGCCCGCCAGCCGCGCATCACCCCTGGCATGATCGAGGAGGTCAGCGCGCTCACCGCCCACCGCCGCCCCGCCCTCGACGGCCCCTCCCTCGAAGCCGCGGGCACCGACTACACCGACCGCTGGCTGCTGGAGCGCTGCGGCCACCTCTGGGCCGCCGACACCGAGACCGTCACCGCCCCGGCCACCACCACGACGACCGGCACCGCGACCGGTGCCCCGGCGGCCGGCCCCGGCCGGGGCCCGGCTCCGGCCGGCGGGTGGAAGGCCACCGCCGGATGGGACACCCCCGCCGAAGCGCCGGTCGACGACCTCGAATCGATCTGGCTCCTGCCCGCCGCCGGCACCGCCGCCGACCCCACCCCGCCCGGCACCGACTGGTCCGACCCGTCCACCTGGACCACCGGACGCGAGAGCACCGCGCCGGAGGAGCCCGGGGCGAAGGACGCCGCGCTGCGGCTGCTGATCGCCGCCGGCCCCGAGGGCACCGGAGCGTCCGCGATGGAACGGGCGCTGAAGGACACCTTCGGAACTCGTCGCCCGGTGCTCCAGAACTGGCTCAAGGCATGGGTCGAGAGCGGGGACGCGGTCCGCGTCGGCGAGGGCAGCAAGACCCGCTACGTCCACCGCGACCACGCCCCCGACGCCTGACCCCGCCCCCTGTCTGTCACCTGTCGCCCCGCCCCGTGCAGGGGGCATCCGTGGCCCCCTGAGCCTGTCACCCCCTCTGTGACCTGCGGATGACAGGTGACAGACAGGTGACAGGCGACAGGTGACAGACAGGCCGGATGACACCCCGGATGACAGGTACCACCGTCCGCCTCGACATACCTCTGCGCGGGCCGCCCACGCCCAGAACCGCTCACCGGAAGAGAGCCTGCCGTGATCGTTGCGCTCAGCACCACCGTCCTGTTCGCGATCATCTCCGCCGTCCTCATCCGGGGCCGGCGCGTCTCCCTGCCTACCGCGCTCGTGCTCTGGCTGTCCGGCTTCACCGCCGCCTCCACCGGCGTCGCCGGACCCGTGAACGACTTCCTCGCCTCCCTGGTCCGACTCGTCTCCGGCCACTGACCCCGCCCACCCGCGCACCGCCCCGCCGACGGGAGAACCCGATGGACCGCACCACCGTCCCGCAGCAGCCGTTCGCCGCCCCGGTGCTCCACGGCCCGGACGGCGCCCCCTACTACCTCACCCCCGCCGCGCCGCTCACCGCCCCGCCCGCCCTGTACCACCCCGCCGCCCCGGCGCCGGTTGTCCACGGCCCGGCGCTCGCGCCGACCACCGTCTACCTGCCCGCCCCGCCCCCGGCCCCCAACCCGGTCCCGGCGCGGGACCCGTGGCCCGCCCGCCTGCTCGCCGGGGGCGTCGCCCTCGGCGCCGGCGGCCTCGGCATCGGCTACGCGGTGCAGGCCGTCGCGGCGGCGGCCGGGAGCGTCGGCGGCCTCGCCGCGCTCGGCGTCGGCGCCTACGCACTCGCCAAGACCACCGGCAGCGGCGGCCGGGCCAGCGGGCAGGGCGCCGTGAACGTGCACGTGAACGTGTCCAACCGCAACCGCTGACCGGAGGAACCGTCATGTCCCGCATGCGACTGCGCTTCAGCCCCTGGCCCCGCCCCGCGATCGAGCTGACCGACACACCCCGCCCGAAGTGCCCCGCCTGCGACGGCGCGGGCGGATGGGCCGAGGACTACGCCGACGACGAGGGCGAGTTCGGCGGGACCGACTACTGGCACTGCACCTGCTGGGACCCCGACCGGGTCCGGCGCCTGCTGCCCGTACCCGGCTGGATCGCCTTCCGCCTCTTCGGCTGGACCCCGCCCGTCTACTCCGCCGAGCCGCCGTTCTAACCCGGCCTGCCCGACCGGCCGTGCCACCCGCACCCCGCCGCAGCCAGCGGCCGGGGCGCGGGCCGTGCGGGGGACCGGACAGCCCGATCCCACATAGCACGAACCCCACACCAACCGCCTGGTCTTGGCAGAGCGTCGGCTGGTGCGGGGCCGTGCGTCCCCTCTCAGAGACGGGAACCAGCATGCCCGACTTCGACCGCTCCACGCTCGCTGTCGTGGACGACATCCGCGACCGCGAGCAGGCCAGCGACGGCCACTCCCGCTACGGCGCCTACATCGCCCAGCACGCCGACGACTTCCACGACGAGGGCCGACCGCTCCGCCCGGTGGACTTCGCCGCCGTCGCCTGGTCGGTCGCCACCTTCCCCGTGATGTCCCCCGGCTACGCGGACGTGCGCCCCGACGTCTACCCGCTCACCGTCCACCGCGACCACGACGGCCACGCCGTCCTCTCCGCCAAGGTCGGCCTGCGCCACCACCACCTCACCCGCCGCCCCGCCGGGCGGCCCCGCCCCCTCGACTGGGAGCGCGACCCCTGGGGCCGCCCCGACGACCCGTGGCCCGTGCTGGTCGCCCCCGAGCGCACCGGCCGCCCGGCCGTCCTGCTCGCCGCCACCGTCCTCATCCCCATCCCCGACGACATCCTCGTGCAGCCGACTGCGGCCCAGCCGGGCCGCACCCTCACCCACGAGGCCAAGCAGGTGGTCGCCGCCCTCGCCGACCACGCCAACACCGCGCTGGCCCCGCTGGTCGACGACCTGATCGGCGGTGCCCGGTGAACGAGTCCGCCGCCCTGGCCTCCCTGTTCCTCGCGGCCCGCCCGCCCGCCGCCTGGCTGCCCGCCCGGCCGTGGAACGGCCTGTTCGCCCTGGACGCCTACGGGTGCCAGGGCGGTGCTGGCATGGGCTATCACCTCGCCGGATACGACGTCCTGAGCGTCGACATTGCCCCGCAGCCGAGGAACCCGTTCGCGTTCATCCAGGCCGACGCCATCGCGTTCATCGCCGGGCACGGGCACCTCTTCGACCTGCTGCACGCCTCCCCGCCGTGCCAGCGCTACACCCGCTGCCAGAAGATCCGGGGCCGCGAGCACCCCGACCTCATCGCCCCCACCCGAACCGCCCTCGAAACCGCCGGGCGCCCGTGGGTGATCGAGAACGTCGAAGAAGCCGCCCCCGAACTGCGGGACCCGGTGGTGCTGTGCGGGGCCGCGTTCGGCCTGCGCACCTACCGCCACCGGGCCTTCGAGACGTCCGGGTTCACCATCTCCCCGCCGCCCCACCCGGCGCACGCGGCGCCGCTGGCGAAGATGGGCCGCCCCGTCGCCGACCACGAGTTCATGCACGTCGTCGGCAACTTCTCCAACGTCCCCCTCGCCCGCTCCGAGGCCGTGATGGGCATGCCGTGGGCCAGCCGCGACGGCCTGCGCGAAGCCATCCCCCCGGCCTACACCGAACTCATCGGGCGACAGGCCGCCGCCCAGACCGGCGTCCGCCCGGCCGCTCTCGCCGCGTAGGCCCGGCCGTGCCCGCCGCCCTCGACTGGCGCGACGCCTCCCACTACGACCGCACCCGCACCCTGCCGTGCCGGTGGTGCGGCAAGTCCACCCCGCTCCGCGATGACCAGTGCAGGCCCTCGCATAAGGTCTGCGCCGAACAGCACACCCCCGACGCCGCGCCGGACCCGGCCACCCCGGTCCCTGCGGCGCCGCTCCGTCCCGCCGCCGTGACCTCCCGCGAGGAACCCGTGCCCGACGACAGCCTGTTCACCGCGCCCTCCACCGGCCGGCGCCACCGGGGGAGGGCCGCGTGACCCTCCCCCCGCTGCTGCAACTCGCCCTCTGGCTCGCCGCACGAGGCATTCCCGTGCTGCCGCTGAGCGCCAACAAACGCCCCCTGCACAACTGCCCGACCTGCACAGATGTCGCGTGCGGCGGCCGGCCGAACATGAAGACCCCCGGCCCCTGCACGTGTCCGCTGCCCTGCCACGCGTGGGCTGCTGCTACCACCGACCCCGCAGTGCTGACCGGTCCGGCGTGGGCCCGAGCCTGGCAGCAGGCCGCCGCTGTCGGATACCACCCCGGCGGCGCTGGCGTCACCGTCGTCGACCTCGACAGCGCCGACGCCGTAGCGTGGGCCCGTGCCTCGCTGCCCCCGACGCTCACCGTGCCCACCACGCGCGGAGAGCACTGGATCTACCGGGGCGTCATGAACTCCTCCAACCACGTCCGGCTGAACGTCGACATCAAGTCCCTCATGCACTACGCCCGTTGGCTCGGCACCGGCTCCGGCACCATGAGCGACCTGCCCGCCGCCGTCCGCGCCCTCGCGGCCAAGGAAGACACCACCCCGGCGCCGAACAGGCGCCGGGTGGCCTCTTCCAGCCCCGGCGGTGGGTGGTCCCGGACCACGGACCATGGGTGCCGGCACACCGAGGGCTACGTCCGCACCGGCCTCGCCCGGGGAGTTGACCTCATCCTCGAACACCCCGAAAGCGGCGCCGGGAGCAAGGCGTTCGGTGCTGCCCGCTTCCTCGCCGCCCAGCACACCCGCTGCCCCGGCCCCTGCCACCTCGACACCCTCGCGCAGGACCTCGTCGACGCCGCCGTCCAGGTCGGTGTGCCCCACGCCTACGCCACCCGCGCCGTCACCCGTGGACTCGCCGCCGCCGGCGTCCATCTCACCTAGCCATCCCCCGAGCGCACCGGAGCGGCCACCCATCCGGCAAAGATCCGGTGGCCGCTCCGCTCCGGCTCGCAGAACCAGAGAGGCCAGCATGACCGATTCGACCAGCGCCGTCACCCCCGCCGAGGACGGCGCCGCCCTGCTCGACGACATCGAGCGCCACCACCGCCGCTTCAACGTGTTTCCCAGCGAGCACGCCTACGTCGCGGTGACCCTGTGGGACGCGCACGCCCACCTCGTCGACTGCTTCGGCACCACCCCGCGCATCGCGTTCCTCTCCCCGGAACCGCAGAGCGGCAAGACCCGCGCCTTGGAGATCATCCAGACCCTCACGCCCAACCCGATGGTCACCAACGACATCTCCGCCAGCGCCCTGTTCCGCTCCATCTCCGGCGACCCGGGCAGCCGGCCCACGATCCTCTTCGACGAGGTCGACACCGTCTTCGGCCCCAAGGCCGCCGGGAACGAGGACCTGCGCGGCCTCATCAACTCCGGATACCGTCGTACCGGTGGCGTCTGGCGCAGTGTTCGCGAGGGCGACACCCACAAGGTGGTCAAGTTCCCCGTCTACGCCGCGCTCGCCCTCGGCGGCCTTGGGGACCTGCCCGACACGATCATGGGCCGCTCCATCGTCATCCGGATGCGCCGCCGCGCCCCCAACGAGAAGGTCGAGCCCTTCCGTGAGCGCATCCACGAGCCCGAGGGACACGCCCTGCGCGACCGCCTCGCCGACTGGGCCGACACCGTCCGCGAGCAGGTCGACGGCGCGTGGCCCGAGATGCCCGAAGGCGTCACCGACCGCCCCGCCGATGTCTGGGAACCGCTCATCGCCATCGCGGACGCCGCCGGCGGACACTGGCCCGCCCGCGCCCGCGCCGCCTGCATTCACCTGGTCAAGGCCTCCCAGAGCGACGACAGCGGCTCCCTCGGAATCCGCCTGCTCACCGACGTGCGCGCCATCTTCGACGGCGCCGAGCGCATGCTCAGCACGGCCTTGGTCGAGAAGCTCAACGACCTCGACGACGCCCCGTGGGCCGACCTCGACGGCCGCCCGCTCACCACCCGGACCCTCGCCCAGATGCTCGGCGAGTACGTCACCGCCGCCGACAAGCCCATCAAGACCCGCAACATCAAGACCGCTCCCAAAACGGTCCTCAAGGGCTACTACGCCGAAGACCTCGCCGACGCGTGGCTGCGCTACTGCCCGCCCGTCCCCGAAACTGCCGCTACCTCCGCTACCTCCGCTACCGCGCAGGTCACGCCCCTCTTTCCGGTAGCGGCAGAGGTAGCGGTAGCGGCTACCTCCCCCGAAACCGCCACCACCGAGCAGGCACCGCCCGCCGCCGTCCCGGCCTGCCTTACCACCGCCGGTTGACCGGACCCCATCCGCTACCGCTACCACTGCCGCTACCTCCACGCCCCCTCTGACCTGCGCGGTAGCGGGGTAGCGGCGGTAGCGGCATCTCAAAGCACAAGGTTGAAGGACGCCCTCCGGGAGGAATCACCGTGACCGTGCCCACCACCGCGCCCCGCCCTGTCCTCCTGAAGCCGGAGGAGGCGGCGGAGATGCTGCGGATCGGACGCTCGAAGCTCTACGAGCTGCTCGCAGCGCGCGAGTTGACCTCGATCAAGATCGGTCGGTCCCGTCGAATCCGGCCGGCCGATGTTGTGGCCTACATCGAGCGGCAGGCCACCGCCGACTGACCAACCCCGACCACCGTTCGAGGGCACCCGGCAGCGCGCCGGGTGCCCTCGCCCCTTTTCAGGAGCACCACTTGAGCGAGCGCAAGACCCGCCTTCCCAACATGGAGTCGACCGTCTACCAGGGCGCCGACAGCCGGTGGCACGGACGCGTGACCATGGGCGTCAAGGCGGACGGAAGCCCGGACCGACGCCACCGCAGCGCCAAGACCGAACCCGAAGTGCGACGCAAGGTCAAGAAGTTGGAGACCGAGCGCGATGCAGGGCAGGTCGCGGCGGCTGGCCGGGCGCCGACGGTGGAGCAATGGATGACCACCTACCTGACCACCATCGCGAACCAGCGGCTGAAGCCGCGCAGCTTGGACGACTACTGGTCCAAGACCCGGAACCACATCATCCCCGGCATCGGCAAGCACCGGCTGGACCGGCTACTGCCGGAGCACCTGGACGAGCTGTACGGGCAGCTCCGCGCCGAGGGCCGGGCCGGATCGCACATCCTCAAGGTGCACCGGATCATCTCCCGCGCGTTGAAGATCGCCCACCGCCGAGGGAAGGTCGCCCGCAATGTCGCCACGCTGGTGGACTCCCCCACGGTGGAGGAGACGGACGCGAACCCGTTCACCCAGGAAGAGGCCCGGCGCTTCCTGGTCGCCGCGATGAAGCGCCCGACCCGCGTCCGCTGGGTGATCGGTGTCGGCCAGGGTCTGCGCCAGGGTGAGGCGCTGGGCCTGCGTTGGAAGTACGTCGATGAGGACGCTGGGCAGATGGACACGTCCTGGCAGCTCCAGCGGCTGAAATGGCGCCACGGCTGCGGAGACCCGCACGCGTGCGGCGAGCGGCTGCACCGGGACGCGTGCGAGCCCGGCTGCACCATGCACCGCCGCTACAAGCGCGGGTGCCCGAAGCCCTGCCCGCCGAAGTGCGACCGGCACGCAAGCACCTGCCCGAAGCGGCACGGCGGCGGCCTTGCCTTCACCCGCCCGAAGACCAGGGGCAGCCGGCGCACAACCCCCTTGCTCCCGCCGCTGATCCCGCTGCTTGCCGAGCAGCGCGAGCAGCAGGAGGAGTGGAAGGCTGCCGCCGGCGAGGCGTGGCACGAGTACGACCTCGTGACCTGCCGTCCCGACGGCCAGCCGATCGACCCTCACGCCGACTGGGAGGAGTTCAAAGAGCTGTTGGCCGAGGCCGGGATCGAGGACCGGCGCCAGCACGACGGTAGCCGCCACTCGGCCGGGACGATCCTCAACGAGCTGGGAGTCGACCCGTTCACCATCATGGAGATCCTCGGCCACTCGCAGATCAGCATGACTCGCCGCTACGTCAAGACGACCACCCCGACGACCCGTGAGGCGGCCCGGCGGATGGGCGCCGCGCTCTGGCCCCAACCGGCGGAAAGTGAGACCACAACTGAGACCACGAACACGCGGGCGGCCCGCGCTCGGCGTCGCCGCCGCATGATGTAGATACCAAAAGGCCCGGTCAGAGTACTGACCGGGCCTTCTGGGTGCGAGCCGCCTGCGGGATTCGAACCCGCGACCTACGCATTACGAGTGCGTTGCTCTGGCCAACTGAGCTAAGGCGGCACCGTTGCCGGAAGTGGTGGCAACGCGGGCCAGTCTACACAGGTTCGCGGGTGATCCGTAACGCGATCGGGGTGGGGGTCAGGCGGAGGAGACGGCGAGCTTGGCGGCGAAGCCGGCGAAGAGGGCGGCGACGCCGCCGGTGAGGCCGGCGGAGAGGCGCTTGCGGCGGCGGAAGGCGGAGGCGAGGGAGGTGCCCGCGAAGATCAGGAGGGAGAGGTAGAGGAAGCTGAAGGTCTGCAGGACGCCGCCGAGGAGGGTGAAGGAGAGCACCGGGCGGCCGTAGGAGGGGTCGACGAACTGGGTGAAGAAGGAGAGCAGGAAGAGGATGGCCTTGGGGTTCAGCAGGCTGATCACCAGGGCGCGGCGGAACGGGCGCTCGGTGGACTCGGCGGGGGCGGCGGCCTCTGCTGCGGCGGCCCCGGAGTCGGCGCGGTGTTCGCGCCAGAGCTGGCGGGCGGCGCGCAGCATGCCGATGCCTATCCAGAGCAGGTAGGCGGCGCCGCCGAACTTGACCACGGCGAAGACGGCCGGGTTGGCCTCCAGGAGGGAGGCGGCGCCGAGTGCGGTCAGGCTGATGAGCGTGAAGTCGCCGACGAAGACGCCGGCGGCGGCGCGGTAGCCGGTGCGGACGCCCTTGCGGGCGGCGACGGACAGCACGTAGAGGGAGTTGGGGCCGGGGAGGAGGACGATGACGAGGGCGCCGAGGACGTACGTCGCCAGGTCGTTGACTCCGAGCACGGTGGGCTCCGGTGGGGGGAGAGCAGTGAGGGGGCGCTCATCCTAACGTCGTACCGGTCGCCTGCTCAGGACCCGCACCGCTTCCCGTTCTCCGGGGCCTCGCCGGCCAGCAGGTAGTGGTTGACCACGCCGTCGAGGCAGGCGTCGTGGCGGCCGTACGCGGTGTGGCCGTCCCCGTCGTACGTCAGCAGCCGGCCGGACTCCAGCTGGCCGGCCAGCGACTGCGCCCAGGAGTACGGGGTGGCCGGGTCCCTGGTGGTGCCGACGACCACGATCGGTGCGGCGCCGGCGGCCCGGACGGTGTGCGGCGTACCGGTGGCCCGGACCGGCCAGTAGGTGCAGGTCAGGGCCATCCAGGCCATGTCCCGGCCGAACCGCGGCGAGGTCCGCTCGAACTCCGGCACCGCCCGCGCGGCGTCCTCCGGGCCCGTGAACGGCGCGGGCAGGTCGAGGCAGTTCACCGCCATGTTGGCGAACATCAGGTTGGGGTAGGAGCCGTCCTCCTCCCGCCCGTAGTAGGTGTCGGAGAGCTTCAGCAGGCCGGTGCCGTCGCCGGCCCGGGCGTCGGCGAGCGCGGTGCGCAGCCGGGGCCAGAGGAAGTCCGCGTACATGGCCTGGATGACGCCGGTGGTCGCCTGCGCCTCGCTGAGCCGGCGGGCGCCGTCGCCGGTCGGCAGCGGGTGGGCGTCGATCGCCGCGAACAGTTCGGTGAGCTGCTCGCCGGCCTGCTGCTCGGTGCGGCCGAGCGGGCAGTCCGCACGGGTGGCGCAGTCCCGGGCGAAGGCGGTCCAGGCGGTCTCGAAGCCGCCCGCCTGGGTGCGGTTGCCGGCCAGCGAGTCGAGCGACGGGTCCATCGCGCCGTCGAGCACCATCCGGCCGGTGCGGCCGGGGAACAGGCCCGCGTAGGTCGCGCCGAGGAAGGTGCCGTAGGACTTGCCGACGTAGTTGAGCCGCTCGTCGCCGAGCAGGGCGCGCAGCACGTCCAGGTCGCGCGCCGCCTCCACGGTGCTCAGGTGGCCGAGCCGGTCGCCGGTCCGTTGGCGGCAGCCCTCGGCGAACTCCTTGGCGGCGGCCACCAGGGCGTCGACCTCGGCCGGGTCGTCAGGGCTGATGTCGACGGCGGTGTACGCGTCCATCCGCTCGCCGCTCAGGCAGGTGACCGGGGAGCTGCGGCCGACCCCGCGCGGGTCCAGGCCGACCAGGTCGTAGCGGGCGCGGACGGCGGCGTCGTACGTGCGGGCCGCGCCCTCGACGTACTCGACGGCCGAACCGCCGGGGCCGCCGGGGTTGAGCAGCAGCGAGCCGAGGCGGTCGGCGGAGCCGGTCGACCCGGCGGGGACCGACGGGGCGCGGACGGCGGCCAGGGCGAGGTCGCCGTCGGCCGGGTGCTCGTAGTCCAGCGGCACCCGGAAGGTGGTGCACTCGTAGCCGTCGTCGCAGGGCTGCCAGGCGAGCGCCTGCCCGTAGTAGGGGGCGAGCGCGGACGGCACGGCGGCCGGCAGCGCCTCCAACGGGGTGGCGGCCGGAGGGGCGGAGGCGGGCCCGGACGGCGTGGCGGGGCTCGGTGGCCCGCCACCGGACGCGGCGGTGTCCGTACCCGCCCCGCCGGACGAGCAGCCGCCCGCCAGCAGCGCGGCGGCGAGCACGGCCGCCACCGTTCCTCCCCCGAGCCCGAGCCTGCGCCCTTGCCCCGCGCGCGTCCGCGCCGGGGTGTTCCGCCGCCTGTCGGCCCGCATCTGGGATCCCCTCAGCCGTTCCGGTACCGGACGAGCGTAGTGCCGCGCACCCGCGGCCTCAGGACGCCTTGCCGAGCGCCTCGCCGAGGTACTGCGCCGCCTGCCGGACCAGCCGCAGCCGGATCCGGCCAGCCGAGTAGTCGGTCGCGTTGTCGGAGATCCGCACCTCCGCCCGGGCCGCGGCACCGGCCCCGGCGCGCAGCGCCGACTGGAGCTTGCGGGCGGCGTCCAGCCCGGCGGTGTCGGCCTTCCCGGCGGCGAGCAGCAGCCTCGGGGTGCCGGTGGCGGGCGCCTCGGCACCGGTGCGGGCGAGTGCGGCCGCGTCGTACCGGCCGGAGACGGCGGCCGCCGCGCCGTACAGGTCGGGGCGCGAGAGGCCGGCGGCCGCGGCGCACGGCGCGCCGTCCTCGACCCCGAGCGTGCCCCAGGCCGCCGGGCCGGGCGGCAGGGTGCGGAAGGTGGCCGCGATGGTGGTGCGCAGCGCGGCGTCGTCGGCGACGGCCATCGGGGCGGCGGCGACCAGCTCGCAGGGGTGCGCGGTGCCGTTCGGTGCCTCGGGGGCGACCAGGATGAACGGCCTGGCCTTGGTGTTCTGCACGGCGGAGGCCAGGCCGTCGAAGACGTCCGGGACCTCGGCGTCGGCGGTCTTCCGGGGGGTGGCGGCGTGCATCACGACGACCGGGAAGCGGGCGTTCGGGTCCTTGGCGTACTGGGCGGGCAGCCAGACCCGGACGTTGCGCGGGTGGCCGTCCGGGCCGGGGACGGCGGACTGCAGCAGCTCTCCGCCGCCCGGGTGGCCGACGCTGTCGAACCGGCTGACGACCGGCGCCGGGGACGGCGGTACGGCCGCGGCGGCGTCCGCGGCCTCGGCCGGCGGGGCCGCCTGCCACCCCCCGCCCGCACGGCCGGCCCCGCCCTCCGCACCGTCGAACCGGCCGGCGACCGACCCTGCCTGGCCGACCGGGCCGCCCGCCCCGCCGCGACCGCTCAGCGCGCCGAAGGTGCCGAGCGCCGTCAACAGCGTCAGCACGGTGACGCAGACCCCGCAGACCATCGCCCCGGCCGCCCGCAGCAGCATCGGCCGGTGCTCCCCGGCCAGCTCGTACGTCTCCGCCGCCCGGAGGTCGCGCCAGCGCAGCAGCGCGCCGCGCGCCAACCAGACCCCGCCCACGGCGGCGGCCAGCAGGGGAACGACCAGAAGCGAACGGACCATGGGACGCACCACCTCGGAGGAGGGCCGGCCGACCGGTCGGGCCCGGCACCGTACGGGACGCGACGGCCCCGGCGGGGCGCAGTCGGCCCCCAGCGTGCAAGACGACCCCGGGCTCGCACGCGCGTGTGCCCGGCGCGTAACGCACATTCACTCGAAGGTGGGATGCCTCGCCGGGGCCGGGCAGCCCAGTCCCGGCGGGCGGCTCAGCCCGCGCGCAGCGCCACCGTCATCGCCTCGACGGCGAGCAGCGGGTCGACGTTGCGGTCCAGCGCCCGCCGGCAGGCGAGCACCGCCTCGATCCGGCGCAGCGTGGACTCCGGCGGACCGGCCTGGGCGACCCGGTCCAGCGCCTGCCGCTGGTCCTCGTTGGCCAGCGCGCCGGTCGAGCCGAGCTGGAGCGCGAGGACGTCCCGGTAGAAGCCGAGCAGGTCCAGCAGGGCGACGCCGAGGGTCTCGCGGCGGGTCCGGGTGGCCCGGCTCTTCTGCCGCTTCTCCAGTTCCTTGACCGCTCCGGCCATGCCGCGCGGCGCCTTGCCGCCGTCGGCCGCGCCGTACGCGGCCCTGAGGTCGTCGGTCTCCTTGGCGTCCTGGGTCTCGGCGAGCGCCTCGGCGTCGGCCTTGGCGGTGTCGACCAGGCGCTGGGCGGCGGCCAGGCAGCCGCCGATGTCGCCGACCTCCAGCGGGATCCGCAGCACGTCGGTGCGCCGGGTCCTGGCCTGCTCGTCGACGGCCAGCCGGCGTGCGCGCTCGACATCGCCCTGACCGGCCAGCGCGGCCAGCCGGGCGGTGTGCGGCTCGACGCCGTCGCGCCGCACCAGCATGTCGGCGACCGCGTCGGCGGCCGGGGTGCGCAGCACCAGCAGGCGGCAGCGGGAGCGGATGGTCGGCAGCACGTCCTGCACGGAGGGGGCGCAGAGCAGCCAGACGGTGCGCGGGGACGGTTCCTCCACGCCCTTGAGCAGCGCGTTGGCGGCGGCCTCGGTGAGCCGGTGGGCGGCGTCGACCAGGATCACCGACCAGCGGCCGCCGGTCGGGTAGCTGGAGGCGCGCAGCACGAGGTCGCGCATGTCGCCGACGCCGATGGAGAGGCCGTCGGTGCGGACGTACTTCACGTCGGCGTGGCTGCCCGCGAGGACGGTGTGGCAGCCGTCGCAGAAGCCGCAGCCGGGCGTGCCGCCGAGCGCGAGGTCGGGGCTGGTGCACTGGAGCGCGGCGGCGAAGGCCCGCGCCGCGGTGGTCTGGCCGGCGCCGGGCGGCCCGGTGAACAGCCAGGCGTGCGTCATCAGCGAGGCGTTGCCGCCCCCCTCCGGCTCGGCGCCGCGCCCGGCGCCGACGATCGCCCCGGCCGCCCGGGCGGCGGCGGTCAGCTGCTCGACCACCCGCTCCTGGCCCACCAGGTCGTCCCAGACGGCCACTGCTGCTCCCAAGCTCGCTACGGACTACCGCTCCAGCAGTCGAGCATACGTGGCGGCTACGACGGGCCCGGGCCCTGCGGGAAGCCTGCCGGTCGGGGCCGGTCAGCCCCGGCGGCCCCAGCGCCGGCCCCTGCCCTTGCCGTCGCCCTGGCCGCCCTGGTCGCTCCGGTCGCCCTGACCGCCTTCGCCGCCGCTGTCGCCCCGGTCGCCGGCGCCACCGGGACCCGGACGGTCGGTCGGGTCCCAGCGGGCCCACTCCTCGCGCGAGCCGAGCAGGGTGTCCGTCAGGCTCGGCAGGTCGTCCATCGGGGTCTCCTCCGCCCACTCCGGGCGGGGCCGCCGGTCGGCGGCCGACTGGTCCTGCTCCGGGTCGACCACCGGGAGCTCGCGGGTGCGCTCGGCCGGGCGCTCCTCGGCACCGACCCTGGGCAGCACCGCCGTGCGGTCGGCGTCCTCCGCCGGGATCCGCGGCAGCACGGCCGTCTCGTCGACCGCCCGCCCGTCCTCCGGCACCACCGGCAGCTTCGCCGTCGCCGTGAGGTCCGCCGCGCCGGAGCCCCGGCCCCGCAGCGAGAGCTCCTGGGTCGCGTCGTCGCCGGGCCCGGTCCGCGGACCCGCCGGCCCGTCGTCCCGCACGGCCCGCAGCTCGGTGG
>NZ_JBHVER010000014.1:0-50647 GCF_042802195.1 Kitasatospora sp. NPDC057500
GCGCAGGAAGTCGGCCACCCCGACTTCGTGCGCGGAGACCCCCGCCCCGACTGGGACGGGATGACCATCAAATCCGCTCAGGAGGATGTATGACGCAGACGCCCGTACCGTGGGGCATCAGCAGGATGGAGCCCTATGCGGCCACCGCCACGCTCCCGGCGTTCACGCCCGTGATCGACCCCGAGACGCAGATCGCCGTCATCGTGGACGAGCGCGGCCGAACGGTCGAGCTGGGCAGCCACGGCACCAGCACCAGCGGTGTCACGCCCACCCAGACGAGCCCCGGTGACGGGGCCGCTCCGGGCGGGGCCACCGACAGCGACGTCACCGAATCCTACGACCAGGACCAGAGTTCAGGCTGATGGACCACCGAAGCGGGTCGGTGCTGGTACTGACCACCTCCTCCGACGTGACGGCGGATGCGGTACTGCGGGTACTCGCCGAGCGCCGGGTTCCCGTGGTCCGTCTCGATCCCGGCACCGACCTGCACGCGGGCGCCTCGCTGACCGCCGCGTACAGCGTGGACGGTCAGCGGGGTACCCTCCGCACGTCGAGCCGTGAGCTGGACCTCACTGCCGTTCGTTCCGTCTGGGTTCGCAGGCCCTCCCCCTACGAGGGACCGCTTGACCTTGACGGCCAGGACCGCCGGTTCGCCGCCTCGCAAACGTTCTGGGGAGCGGGTGGCATCCTGGCCTCGCTCCCCGGAGCCCATTACATGAACCATCCCTGGCACAACCGGGCGGCGGAGTACAAACCGGCCCAGCTCGCCGCCGCACAGCGCTGCGGATTCCACGTTCCCCACACGCTGATCACCAACGACGCGGACGAGGCACGGGAGTTCACCGACCACCATGCCGGTGGCACGGTCTACAAACCCGTGTGGAACACCCCGTACTCCGCCGACGGGCAGGCTCGGGCCGCATGGGTCCGCGAAGTCCGCAGCCAGGAGATCAACAACGCCGTGACGGCGTGTCCGCACATGTTCCAAGCCAGGATTCCGAAGGCGTACGACACCCGGGTGACCGCAGTCGGAGACCGGCTGTTCGGCACCCGCATCGACAGCCCGGACGTCGACTGGCGATACCGACAGGACCGGATGCGCTGCCGCCCCATCGGCATCCCCTCATCGGTTGCCGAGGCCGTCGCCCAATACCTCGCCGCCTTCCGGCTCGCCTTCGGCGCCTTCGACTTCGCCGTCACCGCAGACGGCACGTGGCACTTCCTGGAGTGCAACCCGAACGGGCAATGGGCGTGGCAGCCGGCCGGGACCACCCACCGAATCGCAGTCGCGATCGCCGACCAACTGGGAAGAGGCCACGACCAGTGACCACCTCGGACACCTTGCGCACCGCCCTGGTCGAGCAACTCACCGAGAACGGCACGCTCGCCGATCCCGCGTGGGCCGAGGCCGCCGCCGCAGTACCCCGCGAACTCTTCGTGGGTTCCTACTTCGCTCCGGTCGACGGCAGCGCCCCGACCAGCTACCGGACCATCCTCCGCGACGCCCCCGGGTGGCTGGAGGGGGTCTATGCCGACCGCACGCTCATCACCCAACTCGACGGCCGCACCAGCCCGGAAGACATCGGCGACCGGCACGTGACGGGCTCGCCGTCCTCGTCCTCCACGTTGCCTTCGCTCGTGCTGGGCATGTGGCAGCGGCTCGGCGCGGACGCCGGTCATCACGTCCTCGAAATCGGCACCGGGACCGGCTACTCGACCGCCCTCGGCGCACACCGCCTCGGCGACGGGAACATCACCAGCATCGAGTACGACCCCCTGGTGGCAGCACGCGCCGCTTCCGCGCTTCGGGCCGCCGGCTACGCCCCGCGCCTCATCGTCGGTGACGGTCTCGGCGGGGACCCGAACGGCAGCGCCTTCGACCGGCTGATCGCTACGTGCTCGGTCCGCTACCTGCCGATGGCCTGGCTTCGCCAGGTGAAGCCGGGTGGCCGCCTCCTGGTCACCCTGTCCGGGTGGAGCTACGCCAACGCGCTGGCACTCCTCGACGTAACCGGCCCCGGCGAGGCCACCGGCCGGTTCCTGCCGGGCTACACCAGTTTCATGATCGCCCGGCCCCATGACCGGCCGCCCCGTCCCACCCTGGCCCTTCTTCCCGGGGAGGAGCGCGCGAGCCGGATCGATCCCGCGAAGCTCGACACGTGGACCGGCGGTTGGGTCGCACAGCTCGCGGCGCCCTCCGCCGAGCGGATGGGAGCCGGCGGGCGGCAGATCCTCTCGGACGTGGCCACCGGCTCGCAGGCCAGGACCATGCCCGACCCCGAGGGCGGGTGGACCGTGGTTCAACGCGGACCGCTCCGCCTGTGGGACCAGGTGGAGACCGCCGTCGAGGCCTGGCAGAGCGCGGGCGAGCCGCACCAGGACGCCTTCGGCCTCAGGGTCTCGGCGACGGGCCAGCGGGTCTGGCTCGGCAGCGAGGACGGCCCGGGCTGGGACCTCCCCATCTGACCCGCCGACGTGCCAGAGCCCCCACGACCCGGCCGAGGGCTGCGAAGCGGCCGTGCCAAGCCGGCGGTCAGAGTTGGCTGCCCCAGTACGGCTTGACGGGAGTTCAGCCGTTGCCCCGGGATCCGGTGACCGCCCATCAATGCTCGACGGCGGCCGACAGAACCAGGTCCGCCAGCCGGTCAGCGGCATCCGGCCGACCGTAGGAGCGCGCGCACTCGGCCATGCCCGCGCGGCGGTGGCTGTCGGTCAGCAGCGGATCGACCGCCACACGGAGGCGCTCCGCCGTCACATCGCCGAGCAGCGCGACCGCCGCCCCGGCATCGTGCAGGTGGCCGGCGTTGTGGGCCTGCTCGTTGCCGGCCGAGCTGGCGAGGGGAACGAGAACCGAGGCCTTGCCCAGCGCCGTCAGCTCCGCGATCGTGCCCGCCCCACTGCGGGAGACCACCACATCGGCCAGTGCGAGGACATCGGGCAGCTCGGGGCCGACGAACCCGGTGAGCAGATACCGGGACACCAGATGCGGGGGAAGAGCCGCGGCGCGGGCCCGCAAGGCTTCGACGTTCGCCGGGCCGCACTGGTGGATCACGTTGGCACTGGCCAGCAACCAGGGCAGAACGTCGGCCACCAGTCCGTTGATCTGCTCCGAGCCCTGCGCGCCTCCGGTGACGTACACCGTCGGCAGGTCACGGCGGAAGCCGTGCAGCCCAAGAGCCTGGATCGCCCTTTCCGCATCACCGGTCAGCACCTCGGGCCGCACCGGATTGCCGGTGACGACCGCGAGCGAGCGGACCGCCTCCGGAAGCAGCGGCAGCGTGGACTCGGACGACACCGCGATGCGTGCCACCCGTCCTGCGAGCGTTCGGTTGGCCAGGCCTAGGCGCACCGTCTGCTCGTGGACGACCAGCGGGCGACGACACAGCGAAGCGGCGATGCCCACCGGAACCGCGACGTATCCGCCCGTGGCCAGCACCACATCCGGGCGGAACCGGGAGACCACCGCGCGGGCCTGGACGACACCGAGCGGCACACGCGCCATGTCCCGGACGTTCGCAGGGGAGACCATCTTGATCGGATTCCGGTGGCGCCGGATCTTCCCCGTGGCGACCGCCGCGAACTCGATCCCCTCACCCGCCGCGACACGGGACTCCAGGCTGTCCGCCGTGCCGACCCACAGCACGTCCAGCGCCCGGCCGCCGGCGGCGAGCCTCGCCCGCGCGGTACGGACCGCAGTGAGCGCCGGGTATGTGTGGCCGCCGGTTCCGCCGCCCGTCACGATCAGCCGGAAGGCCCGCTCCGGGTGGCGGCCGACGGCATCGCTGGTCACAGAGCAACTCCCCATCCGTTCACGCCTGGAAGCGGCGCCCGACACAGCGGACGATAGCAGGAAGCACCGTCCTCACCATCGGCACGCGAACTGTGCGCTGCCGCAGTCAGCTTCACCCCATCGAGGGCACGTCCGTGACACATCCCGCGGCAGCCCGACCACGGCGGAGCGCGCCAACGCCAGGAGCCGAACGACGAGCGGTGGCCAGGGGCCTGTCAGGCGGATCACGAGGCGGAAGGCGGCAGGTCGGTCTGGTGTGTCCCGCAAGTGGCGCAGTGCCCGATCACGGTCCGCAGGTCCTGCCCACACGACGTGGGAAATGGTTGGGCGACGCCGCGAGCAGGCGTGTCAATCTGAGGCCACACATGGCCTGACCGCTGATCCACCGTAGGAGCGCGCAAGTGAAGCATGTCGATCTCAACGCCCAAATCGGCGAGCTCTCGGGGATCGTCGACCCCCGCACGTACCTTGAGCTTCTGCCGGCGCTGAGCACGAAACTGCCCCAGGGCGCGAGGGCATTCGCCACAGATGGGGGCCACTACGACTTCACAGGACGACGCTGTGTGAAGGACCTGTCGTTCTACCGGGCCGCCTTCCTCGACAACAGTCGAGAATTCGACCTCCGCCTCCGGCACAACTGCTGGAAGCATGACGAGGACCTGGCCATTCACTACACCGGGGTGACTGGGATCCGGATCGACGCTCCGAACGAAGTGTCCGGCTGGGAGAGCCTCGGCACGCTGATCCTGGACGAGATCCTTCCCCACGACCACGGCTGCACGCACGAGATCGCTTTCAGGGCCGGTTCGGTCGTCATCACGTGCGCGGACATCACCGCCACATGGGTCGACGCAGACTGCCCCGAAGATCACTGAAGTTTAGGATCAAGCTCAGGGCCTGAGCCACAAGCGGATCGAGGCCTCGGTCACGGTGCCCGTGAAGGCGTAGGCGCGCTTGTCGGAGCGCGTGGCCACAGCGCTGAAGTGCTTGAGCTGGTTGATCATGCGTTCGACCTCGTTGTCAGCGCACCACGGGGATCGCCCCGGAGCGCCAGTCGGCCAGCCGCCTGCGGATGTTCGACACCATCGGCAGATCATCCGTTTCGGTCGGGGTGAACCACGCCACCTCGTGGGACTCGTCGGACACCCGCAGCTCCCCGCCGAGCGGGCGTCCGAGGAGGCAGATGGAGAACTCCTGCCGGACCTCGCCGTCGTCGTAGGCGAACACGTGCCGGGGGTCGGTGTAGGTGCCGACGATTCCGGTGATCTCGATGTCGATGCCGGTCTCCTCGCGGGTCTCGCGCACCCCGCACCCGGCGAGCGACTCGCCGATGTCCATCCTGCCGCCGGGCAGCGCCCGCATCCCGTTGTCGGTACGTCGCTGGAGAAGAACCCGGCCCGCATCGTCGACCACGACCACGGACGCGGCCGGGACCAGGGAGTTGGCCTCGGGAGCGTTGGGGTCGTCCTCGTAGTCACGCCTGGGCATGATCCACCACCTCCGTCATAGGTACGGTCCAGGTGTGCGTAGGAAGTCGGGCCCGCCGACTTCCTACGCCGAGGCCCACCAGGTCGAGGGGGCCGCGACCTGGTAGCCCAGGGACTCGTAGAGCGGCCTGCCCAGTTTCGACGCGGTGAGGGTGGCCGGGAGGTCCGCGACGTGGGCGAGGGCGCCGAGCATGACGGCGCGGCCCACGCCGCGGGAGCGGAAGGCGGAGGAGGTGGCGATCCAGTAGTGGCTGGCGACGCCGTCGGCCACCACGCTCACGCCGGCTCCTGCGGCGACGCCGTCGACCGAGGCGACGAACACGTCCACGCCCGGCTGTTCGATCAGCGTCGTCGGGAAGAGCTCACCGGCGCGGTGGGGCTCGAATGCGTTCAGCTCGAAGCCTTCGATCACGATCCGCTCGGCCGCCCGGAGGTCCTCGGGCCGCCGCGCCCGGGTCACCTCCAGGGCCGGGGCGTCGGCGGGGCCGGGCAGGCGCAGCATGACCGGCATCTGCCAGGTGCGCAGGCCCAGGTGGCTCAGGTCCGTCGAGCTGAACGGATCCTCGACGGTCACCGGGCCTGCCGCACGGCGGACCAGCCCGCTCACCTCGGCCGCCTCGCCCGGGTCGAGGTCGGGTTCCTGGACCAGGATCCGCAGGCCGGCGCGCGCGTCGCCGTCGACGGCGACGAATCCGCGCCGCCGGATCACCTCGTGCCCCCGGGACACGCCGGTCGCGGTCCAGAAGGCGGCGGAGTTGCGGGCCTGGAGCGTCGGTGCCCCGGCCAGGGCGGTGGGCCGGCCGGTCGACGTGGATTCCGTTGTCATCGGGCCCACGGTAGTACGGGATCACTCCCATCACAGGGGGTGTTCAACTGCGGGCCGTCCGGCCCGACACGTCGCGGCAGCGGGCCTGGCCGGGTCAGGCGATGGTGGCGGTGACGGCGGACCAGCCGGGTGCGAAGCCGAGGTCGGCCAGGTCGGCGTGGATCCCCCCGGTGCCGAGGCGGCCGGCGGCGGCCGAGCCGTCGGCGGCCCGGTGGACCAGCAACTCCCGCCCCACGGGCACGATGTGGGTCCAGGACGTGGCGAGACCCCCCGAGGCCAGGTCGGCGAAAGCGCCGTCGAGGTCGAGCCGGCCGGTGGCGATGCGGCCCTCGCTGATCCGGCGGAACAACAACTCGCGGCCCACCGCGGCGACATGCGTCCAGCCGGCCGGCGGCGTGATCACCGGGGGCTGGGCGAACCGGCCGTCCTGCTCGATCCGGCCGGCGTTCGGCACCCCGTCACCGGCGCGGTAGAAGAGCAGCTCTCTGGACATCGGACCGTCGCGTCCCGTCGGAGGAAGCACCACTGGGGGTGCACGCGGTCACCGCAGGGCGTGTCGCGGGACAGCCTCGCTCTCCACGCTACGCGCACGCTCCCCCGGTGCCGCCGGCCCCGGGAGGGGGCCGACGGCGGGGGTGGGGCGGGGGTCAGAGCTGGCTGACCCAGTAGGGCTCGACGGTCATCCAGCCGTTGGCGCGGGCGCCGTTGAGGCGGCCGGTGCTGGTGCGGGCGAGGGTGTACCAGGAGTCGACGTAGTCCGGGTCGTCGACCCACCAGGAGGCGGGCAGTGCGTCCAGGACTGCGTTGACCAGGGGGATGTAGGCGCCCTGGTCGGTGATGGTGAGCAGGACGGCGGCGACGGCCTTGGCGAGGGCGAGGTAGTTGGTGTCGCCGTCGTCCTCCATCAGGACGACGTCGGCCAGGTTGTACTTGTAGTTGGACCAGTTCACCAGGATCTGGTTCGGGTAGTACACCGTGCCGTCGTACTGGAGGTAAGGCATGGTGACCGGGTCGACCCGGACCTTGCCGTCCTGGCCGAAGCCGCTCACCAGGCTGAACATCTCGGCGGCTCCCTTGAACCAGGGCTCCTCGTCGTCGTTCACCTGGATCGAGGTGATCTTGGTGCCCCACCAGCCGGACGCGGCCTGCGCGGCGGGTCCGAGGCCCTGGGCGGCGAACTCCCGCCGGAGCAGCTCGATTCCGGCGGTCATCGCCTTGGCCGTGTCGATGTCGACCAGGTAGACGGGGCGGGTGGGCAGGGTGCCGGTGTCGAGGCCGAGGGCCCGGCCGGCGGTGTCGTAGGCGCGGACGGTGCGGGCGTGGTCGTCGGTGGCGGCGACGGCGACCAGCGGTGCGGTGCCCGCGTCGAGGGCTGCGCGCATCGAAGGGTCGGCCAGTTGGACGCGCAGCAGCGGGCCGAGGTCGGCGCCGAGGCCCTTGGCGGCGGCGATGCCGCGGTCCGCCCGGGTGGTGGCGGCGGCGAGGCCGGGGGCGCCGGCGGTCAGCGGGGCGAGTTCGGCGCCGCCGGGGGCGGCGGTCGCCGAACGCAGCCGCTCGCGCAGGGCGGGGTCGGTGAGGGAGGTGGCGAGGGTGCGGGCGACGCCGTCCTCGATCGCGGCCACCTGGGAAGCGGGCGCGGGGACGGCGGGGGCGGGGACGGCGGGGGCAGGGGCGGCCGCGGCCTGGCCCGCGCCGAGCGCGAGCAGGGGCAGGGCCGTGAGCACGACGACGGCGCGTCGCAGGCGGGACTGGGACATGAGGGGATCTCCAGACTCGTCGGGTGAGGCGTCGGAGCGTTGGTGCGGACCGGCGCCGCGATCAAGAAACGACGGCGCCATGACAAGTGAAGGGGCTCCCTGACCCGGTATCAACCCCTGGCGCCACAAAGGTCGGCGAGGACCCCCGCCCCGGCTCACCCGCCGCCGGAGAAGCCCCCGCCGGAATTGGCCGAGCCCGAGCCTCCGTAGACCCAGCCGCCGGAGGGGGCGGGGGGCTTGGGGCGGACGCGTCGTTCGGTGTGACGCAGGACGGGGACCCCGGCCGGGCCGAGCAGGTCCTTCAGGGAGCGCTGGAGCGCGTCGGCGTCGGTGCCGTCCGGCGCCCGGCGCGGGCCGTCGCCGCCGGCCGAGGTCACCACCGTGATGGTGAGGGTACGGGCGGCCGGCGCGGGGTCGCCCTCGTAGGGCTCCTCCACGCTCTCGTCCAGCTGGATCCGCCGCAGGCCGGAGATCGGGGCCCAGGCATCGGCGCGGACGCCCCGGACGAAGCGCATTTCGGTCGGCGCCCGGGCCGGGGTGAACTGGACCCGGCGAACCGACCGCAGTTCGGCGACCGCGAGGAACGGCCACAGCAGCAGCGCGGCGCCGGCCCACAGCACCCCGCAGA
The DNA here is from genome assembly GCF_042802195.1 of Kitasatospora sp. NPDC057500. Lineage (NCBI taxonomy): Bacteria > Bacillati > Actinomycetota > Actinomycetes > Kitasatosporales > Streptomycetaceae > Kitasatospora > Kitasatospora sp. NPDC057500. The sequence continues at coordinate 8,489 of NZ_JBHVER010000014.1, forward strand.
CGGTCACCGCGGCCACGAAGGTGGCACCCACGATCACCGCGACCATCACGACCAGGAGGACCGCGGGCAGGAAGGCGAGGCCCACGGCGAGCAGCGTGGCGAGCGCGCGCAGCACCAGGAGCACGGCGGCGGGCCAGGACCCCCCGCCCGCTTCGAGCACCAGGTCGACGGTGTCGCCGTCACGACCGCGTCGGATCAGCTCTTCGGCAGGCATACCCGCCAGGGTAGGACCGCTCCCCGACGCCGAGAAGGCCCCGGGCGAAGCCTCGACGAGGCTCCACCCGGGACCTGTTGACGGTGCCTCAGTGCGCGGCGGCCTCCCAGTCGCCGCCCACGCCGACCGAGACGTCCAGCGGGGCGCGCAGCGGGTAGGCGCCCGCCATCTGCTCGCGGACGATCGCCTCGACCGGCTCGCGCTCGCCCGGCGCCAGCTCCAGCACGATTTCGTCGTGCACCTGGAGCAGCATCCGGGACGTCAGCCCGGCCGTGCGCAGCGCCTCGTCCACCCGGAGCATGGCGATCTTGACGATGTCGGCGGCCGAGCCCTGGATCGGGGCGTTGAGCGCCATCCGCTCGGCCATCTCGCGGCGCTGGCGGTTGTCGCTGTTGAGGTCCGGCAGGTAGCGGCGGCGGCCGAGCAGGGTCTCGGTGTAGCCGGTGGCGCGGGCCTCCTCGACGACCCGGTGCAGGTAGTCCCGCACGCCGCCGAACCGCTCGAAGTAGGTGTCCATCAGGCCCTGGGCCTCGGCCGGCTTGATGCCGAGCTGCTGGGAGAGCCCGTACGCGGAGAGGCCGTAGGCGAGGCCGTAGGACATCGCCTTGATCTTGCGGCGCATCTCGGCGTCCACGGACTCGCCCGGCACCTCGAACACCTGGGAGGCGACGGTGGTGTGGAGGTCCTCGCCGGTGGCGAAGGCCTCGATCAGCGCCGCGTCCTCCGAGAGGTGGGCCATGATCCGCAGCTCGATCTGCGAGTAGTCGGCGGTGAGCAGCGACTCGTAGCCCTCGCCGACGACGAAGGCGCGGCGGATCATCCGGCCCTCCTCGGTGCGCACCGGGATGTTCTGCAGGTTGGGGTCCTGCGAGGAGAGCCGGCCGGTGGCGGCGACCATCTGGTTGAAGGTGGTGTGGATGCGCCCGGCCGGGGAGACGGTCTTGAGCAGGCCCTCGACGGTGGTGCGCAGCTTGGCCTGGTCGCGGTGGCGCAGCAGGATGACCGGCAGCTCGTTGTCGGTCTGGGTGGCGAGCCAGGTGAGCGCGTCGGCGTCGGTGGTGTAGCCGGTCTTGATCTTCTTGGTCTTCGGGAGGGCGAGTTCGCCGAAGAGGATCTCCTGGAGCTGCTTGGGCGAGCCGAGGTTGAACTCGTGGCCGGCCGCGGCGTGCGCCTCCTCCACCACGCGCTGGATCTCGGCGGCGAACTGGGACTCCAGGCCGGTGAGCCAGCCGCGGTCGGCGGCGATGCCGGTGCGCTCCATGCGGGCGAGCAGGGCGGCGATCGGCAGTTCCATGTCGCGCAGCAGCTCGGTGGCGCCGACCTCGGCGAGGCGGGTGTCGAAGAGCGCGGCGAGGTCGAGCACGGCGCGGGCCTGGAGCATCAGGGCCTGGGCGTGCGCGGCCGGGTCCTCCTCCGGGGCGTCGAAGGCGAGCTGGCCGGACTCGGCGGCGGGGGCCGGGGCGAGCGAGCGGGCCAGGTACTCCTCGGCGAGCACCTCCAGGGTGAAGGTGCGCCGGCCGGGCTTCTCCAGGTAGGCGGCGAGGGCGGTGTCGGCGACGACGCCCTCGATGGTCCAGCCGCGCTCGGCGAAGGCGCGCATGACCTGCTTGGCGATGTGCAGCGCCTTGGGCGCGGCCGGGTCGGCCAGCCAGCCGGCGAAGGCGCGCTCGTCCTCCTCGGCGAGCAGTGCCGGGTCGAACCAGGCGGCGGTCTCCCCGGCGGCGAGCGCGACCTCGGTGACCTCGCCGCTGCCGAGCGCCCACTGGTAGACGGCGGCCAGCGCGACCGGGGACTTCTCCGTCGCGTGCTCCCGCAGCCAGGCGGCGAGGGTGCCGGGGTCGGTGAGCAGTTCGCCGTCGACGTCGACGCCGGGGGCGAGTTCGGCGGCCTCGGGCTCGGCGGCGGCCGGGTCGATGCCGAAGACCCGGTCGCGGAAGTTGGCGTTGCGGAACTCCAGCGACTCCATCAGGGCGCCGACGGCCGGCTGGTCGAACGGCGCGCGGGCCAGGTCCTCGACGCCGAGCGGGAGTTCGACGTCGCGGACCAGCTCGGTGAGGACGCGGTTGCGCTTGACCGAGTCGAGGTGCTCGCGCAGCTTCTCGCCGATCTTGCCCTTGACCTCGTCGGCGCGGGTGACCAGTTCCTCGAAGGAGCCGAACTGGTTGACCCACTTGGCGGCGGTCTTCTCGCCGACGCCGGGGATGCCGGGCAGGTTGTCGGACGGGTCGCCGCGCAGCGCGGCGAGGTCCGGGTACTGGCGCGGGGTGACGCCGTACTTCTCGGCGACCTTCTCCGGGGTGTAGCGGGTCAGCTCGGAGACGCCCTTGGTCGGGTAGAGCACGGTGATGTGCTCGCTGACCAGCTGGAGCGAGTCGCGGTCGCCGGTGACGATGTCGACGTCGTAGCCGGCCGCCTCGGCGGCGGTGGCCAGGGTGGCGATGATGTCGTCGGCCTCGAAGCCCTCGGCGGTCAGCCGCGGCACGTTCATGGCGTCGAGCAGTTCGCCGATCAGGCCGACCTGGCTGCGGAACTCGTCCGGGGTCTTGGCGCGGTTGGCCTTGTAGTCCGGGAACTCGACCGAGCGGAAGGTCTGGCGGGAGAGGTCGAAGGCGACCGCGAGGTGGGTCGGCGCCTCGTCCCGGACGGTGTTGGCGAGCATCGAGGCGAACCCGTACACCGCGTTGGTGGGCTGGCCGGTGGAGGTGTTGAAGTTCTCCACGGGCAGCGCGTAGAACGCCCGGTAGGCCATGGAGTGCCCGTCGAGCAGCATCAGGCGGGGCCGCGATCCGGTCCCGCCGCCACCCGGCGCGCCCTTGTCCGTACTCTGCGTAGCCACGTCAACGTCCGTTCCTGCCGATTCCACTACCGGCCACCGATCCTAGGGCCCGGCACCGACAAAAGGGGCACGCCGGGGGCGGGCGCCCCTCCGGTGCGCTCGCGCCCCGGGCGCCACACCCGTTTCCTCCCGCCACCGCCCCTACCGCCGAGTAGGACGGTCGTACGATCACAGGCAGCACGACGACGCGACCCCCGAGCGGCAGGAGCTCCCCCATGACCGATCCGGCCCCCGACGCAGCCACCACCTCCCCCACCGCACCCCCCGGCGCGACCCCGGGCGGCGCCGCCCCGGCCCCCCTCCTCGACGTCTCGCCGGAGATGCTGGAGCACTTCGCCCGGCTCGGCGTGGACCCGGGCACCTTCTCCGGCGGGCGGCTCGGCGAGAAGCTGGGCATCCGGATCGTCGAGGCCTCCGGCGACCGGGTGGTCGGCACCATGCCGGTGGACGGCAACCAGCAGCCGTACGGGCTGCTGCACGGCGGCGCCTCGGCGGCGCTGGCCGAGACGCTGGGCTCGGTCGGCGCGATGCTGCACGCCGGCCCGGGCCGGTACGCGGTGGGCGTGGACCTGAACGCCACCCACCACCGCTCGGCCACCTCCGGTCTGGTCACCGGCGTGGCGACCGCCGTCTTCAAGGGCCGCACCGCCGCCACCTACGAGATCGCGATCACCGACGACACCGGCAAGCGGGTCACCAGCTGCCGCCTCACCTGCATGCTGCGCGACCTCTGACCCGATTCATCGTCAAATCCCTTGCCCGCCCCCTTGTTTGACCTTCAACCGCCTTGGGCAGTCGTTGGTCTGGACAAGGGGGCGGCGGCATGTCCGGGCATTTCGGGCAATGTAACACTGCGTAACAAGTAGGACATCCGAGCAACTGACAGTTCCAGGGGGGCGAACCAGGCGAAAGCGGCCCGTCGACCGGGTCGACGTCCGATATTCGGACGCACACGACCGGCACCAACACCGCGGACGGCGCCGTTCGATTATCGGTGAGGCCAGGAGTCACCTGCCCTTCTACGCCTTACATAGGGCGAGTTGGGAACGGAGCCCCCGGTACCAGCGGATCGATCGGACCGGAACGACCACATGCTGAGACGAATTCTCTGTGTGCTCATAACAAGAGAATCACAGCCTCGCCGCACCACTGCCCGAGCCGCCGACCGGCATCTAGAGTCACGCCCAGTCACCGCGCCACCGGAATGGGCCAGGCCCACCGCGCATTCAGGCTCCCGCCGTTCAGGCGCGGCGCCCTCCTGAACCGAAGGGGATCCCCGTGCGTCATCGTTCAGCAGTTGTCGTGAGCATTGCCGTGATCGGCGCCCTCACCCTCACCGCCTGCGGCTCCCGCGACGACAAGAAGTCCGGGGACAGCGGCCAGGGAAGCGGCTCCACCACCACCGTCGTCATCGGCGTCGACGCCCCGCTCACCGGCGACCTCTCCGCCCTCGGCCTCGGCCTTCGCAACTCCGCCCAGCTCGCGGTCAACCAGGCCAACGAGAGGAACGAGGTCCCCGGCATCAAGTTCGAGCTCAAGGCCCTCGACGACACCGGCAAGCCCGCCCCCGGCCAGCAGAACGCCACCCAGCTGGTCGGCGACAAGAACGTCATCGGCGTCGTCGGCCCGCTCAACTCCAGCGTCGCCCAGTCGATGCAGCAGATCTTCAACGACGCAGGCCTCGTCCAGATCTCCCCCGCCAACACCGGCGTCGCCCTCAGCCAGGGCGAGAAGTGGGCCACCGGCGAGAAGTCCCGCCCCTTCAAGAGCTACTTCCGCACCGCCACCACCGACGCCATCCAGGGCCCCTTCGCCGCCGACTACCTGGTCAAGGACGCCAAGAAGACCAAGGTCTTCCTCATCGACGACCAGAAGACCTACGGCGCCGGCCTCGCCGCCACCTTCAAGGGCCAGTTCCTCAAGAACGGCGGCCAGGTCGTCGGCGAGGAACACATCAACCCCGACGACCGCGACTTCGCCGCCGTCGTCACCAAGGTCAAGTCCTCCGGCGCCGAAGCCGTCTACTACGGCGGCGAGTACCCCGCCGCCGGCCCGCTCTCCCTCCAGCTCAAGGACGCCGGCGTCAACATCCCCCTGATGGGCGGCGACGCCATCCAGAGCGGCGACTTCATCAAGCTCAACCCCAAGGGCCAGGGCGACCTCGCCACCGCCATCGGCCTGCCCGTCGAACAGCTGCCCACGGCCGCCAAGTTCATCGCCGACTACAAGAGCGCCGCCTTCAAGGACCCCTACGAGACCTTCGGCGGCTACTCCTACGACAGCGCCTGGGCCATCATCCAGGGCGTCAAGGCCGTCGTCGCCGCCAACAACGGCAAGCTGCCCGACACCCCCCGCCCCAAGGTCGTCGAGGCCGTCCAGAAGATCTCCTTCGAGGGCGTCACCGGCAAGGTCTCCTTCGACGAGTTCGGCGACACCACCAACAAGCAGCTCACCGTCTACACCGTCAAGGACGGCAAGTGGGCCGCGGAGAAGTCCGGCACCTTCAGCGGCTGAACCGCTCCTGACCTACCGTCAGGCACACCGCAACACGCCGGAGTCAGCGCGCGGGGGCGCCACGAGCACCCCGCGCGCACCCACATCCACCACCCACGCGGACACCCCACACGCACAACGGAGGCCCAGCGGTGCAAGACCTACCGCAGCAGCTGGCCAACGGCCTGATCCTCGGAGCCCTCTACGGGCTCGTCGCGATCGGCTACACGATGGTCTACGGCATCGTCCAGCTCATCAACTTCGCCCACGGCGAGATCGTCATGGTCGGCGGCTTCGGCGCCCTGACCGCCTACCTCGCCCTCCCCGGCGGCACCACCCTGTGGCTGGCCCTACCGCTGATGCTGATCGCCGGCATCCTGGTCTCCACCCTCACCGCCGTCGCCGCCGAGCGCTTCGCCTACCGGCCACTGCGCAAAGCCCCCCGGCTCGCCCCGCTGATCACCGCGATCGGCCTGTCCATCGCCCTGCAGCAACTGGTCTTCGCGTTCTACCCGGACGCCAAGAAGGCCCGGGTCTTCCCGAAGATCCCCGGCGATCCCTTCGAGATCGGCTCCGTCGCGATCCAGCGCAGCGACCTCTTCCTGATCATCGCCGCCCCGCTCTGCATGATCGCCCTCGGCTGGTTCGTCACCCGAACCCGCTCCGGCCGCGCCATGCAGGCCACCAGCCAGGACCCCGACACCGCCAAGCTCATGGGCATCGACACCGACCGGATCATCGTCATGGCCTTCGCCATCGGCGCCGCCTTCGCCGCCGTCGCCGCCGTCGCCTACGGCCTGCGCAGCGGCCAGGTCGACTTCCGGATGGGCTTCCTGCTCGGCCTCAAGGCCTTCACCGCCGCCGTCCTCGGCGGCATCGGCAACATCTACGGCGCCATGCTCGGCGGCATCACCCTCGGCCTCGCCGAAGCCCTCGCCACCGGCTACATCCAGAACCTCCCCGGCATGCACCTCTTCGGAGGCGGCGCCTGGAAGGACGTCTGGGCCTTCGTACTCCTCATCGTCGTCCTGCTCGTCCGGCCCCAAGGCCTGCTCGGCGAGCGCGTCGCGGACAGGGCGTGAGCACCATGACCACCAACAGCACCGAAACCACCCCGGTCATCCCCCTCCCCGGCCGCACCGCCGCCCTCCTCACCGGCCTCGGCGCCCTCGCCGTCACCGGCTCCGCCCTGATGCCCTGGACCTGGACACCCGACTACCCGGGCGACCTCACCTACTACGGCTCCCCCGCCGGACTCCAGTGGCTCGCCCTCATCGCAGGCCCGGTCACCCTCCTCCTGCTGCTCGCCACCCAGGGCGTCCCCGGCCTGCGCTGGGCCGCCCCCCGGCACAGCCACAACGCCGTCCTGCTCGCCGCCACCGGCGCCCTCGCCGTCGGCTGGTTCTCCGTCCTGTCCATCGCCACCGACCTCGGCGGACTCGCCCACCTCGAACCCGGCGGCTGGATCCTCGCCGCCGGCTCCCTGCTCGCCGTCGCCGGCGCCCTCGGCCTCCCGCTCGACCGGCGCACCGCCGTCCCGCTGCGCATCCTCGACCGACGGCTCTTCCTGCTCGTCCCGATCGCCCCCGTCCTCTGGTTCGCCACCCACGCGATCCCCGAGGACAAGCCGGTCGCCCCGGTCCTCACCGCCCTCGCCGGCGGCATCGCCATCGCGACCGGCGCCGTCCTGCTCGTCCAGCTCGGCCACCTCGCCAACACCTGGCTGCGGCTCGGCAACGTCCAGCGCCCGCTGCCCACCCCGCGCGAGCTGCCGTCCTGGGCCGAGGTCGGCCTGATCGTCGTCGCCTTCGCCATCGGCCTGTTCGCCATCACCTTCGGCATCGACACCGAGTACGGCGAACTCTTCACCGGCTACCTGCTGCTCGCCGCCTCCGTGATCGCCGCACTCGGCCGCTCCGGACTGATCGCCCGGCTGCGCGCGCTCACCGTCAAGTACCAAGCCGTGACCACCGGCGCCGCCTTCGCCGCCGCCGCCAGCTTCCCCTTCACCCAGACCAGCGACCAGTACACCTCGGTCGCCACCAACATCCTGATCTTCGCCACCGTCGCCCTCGGCCTCAACATCGTCGTCGGCCTCGCCGGCCTGCTCGACCTCGGCTACGTCGCCTTCCTCGGCGTCGGCGCCTACAGCGCCGCCCTGGTCTCCGGCTCCCCCGCCTCGCCGATCCACGTCCAGTTCCCGTTCTGGGCCGCCGTGCTCACCGGCGCCGTCGTCTCCATGGTCTTCGGCGTCGTCATCGGCGCCCCCACCCTGCGACTGCGCGGCGACTACCTCGCCATCGTCACCCTCGGCTTCGGCGAGATCTTCCGCATCACCATGCTCAACCTCAACGGCACCACCGGCCCCAAGGTCACCAACGGATCCAACGGCATCCCCCGCATCCCCGACCTCACCATCCTCGGCTGGGACCTGGGCAAGCCCACCACCGTCTTCGGCGTCGAACTCGGCCGCTTCTCCAACTACTACCTGCTGATGCTCCTCGTCACCGCCCTGGTCGTGCTGGTCTTCGCCCGCGTCGGCAACTCCCGCATCGGCCGCGCCTGGGTCGCCATCCGCGAGGACGAGACCGCCGCCGAGGCCATGGGCATCAACGGCTTCCGCCTCAAGCTCCTCGCCTTCGCCCTCGGCGCCTGCCTCGCCGGCCTCGCCGGCACCGTCCAGGCCCACGTCAGCTACACCGTCACCCCCGACCAGTACACCTTCGCCGAGGCCCTCCCGCCCAACTCCGCCTTCCTGCTGGCCGCCGTCATCCTCGGCGGCATGGGCACCATCAGCGGCCCGCTGGTCGGCGCCACCCTCCTCTTCCTCATCCCGAAGAAGCTGGAATTCCTCGCCGACTACCAGCTGCTCGCCTTCGGCATCGCCCTCATCGTCCTCATGCGCGTGCGCCCCGAAGGCCTCATCCCCAACCGGCGCCAGCAGCTGGAGTTCCACGAGGCCGCCATCCCCGCACAGCCCACCGGCGACGGCGTCGCCCTCACCAAGGCAGGGGCGTGACCCCCAGATGACCACCGCCAACGCCCCCGCACCCGCCGACGCCGCCCCCGGCCCCGCCGCACCCCTGCTCGACGTCTCCGGCGTCACCATGCGCTTCGGCGGCCTCACCGCCGTCAACAACGTCTCGCTCACCGTCCGCCACGGCGAGATCATCGGCCTCATCGGCCCCAACGGCGCCGGCAAGACCACCTTCTTCAACTGCCTCACCGGCCTCTACGTCCCCACCGAGGGCACCGTCACCTACCAGGGCACCGTCCTGCCCCCCAAGCCCCACCTGGTCACCCAGGCCGGCATCGCCCGCACCTTCCAGAACATCCGGCTCTTCGCCAACATGACCGTCCTGGAGAACGTCCAGGTCGGCCGGCACAGCCGGATGCGCCAGGGCCTGCTCTCCGCCGTCCTGCGCAGCCCCGGCTACCGCCGCTCCGAAGCCGAGAGCCGCGAGAAGGCCATGGAACTCCTGGAGTTCACCGGCCTCGCCGGCAAGGCCGACCACCTCGCCCGCAACCTCCCCTACGGCGAGCAGCGCAAGCTGGAGATCGCCCGCGCCCTCGCCTCCGACCCCGGCCTGCTGCTCCTCGACGAGCCCACCGCCGGCATGAACCCGCAGGAGACCCGGGCCGCCGAGGAACTCGTCTTCGCCATCCGCGACCGGGGCGTCTCCGTCCTCGTCATCGAGCACGACATGCGGTTCATCTTCAACCTCTGCGACCGCACCGCCGTGCTCGTCCAGGGCCAGAAGATCGTCGAGGGCGACCGCGAGACCGTCCAGAACGACGAACGCGTCATCACCGCCTACCTCGGCGCCCCGCTCGAAGGCACCGCGCTCGAAGGCACCGCCCCCGTTACGGAGACCGACCAGTGACCGCACTCCTCGAGGTCCAGGACCTCCGCGTCGCCTACGGCAAGATCGAGGCCGTCAAGGGCATCAGCTTCACCGTCAACCAGGGCGAGGTCACCACCCTGATCGGCACCAACGGCGCCGGCAAGACCACCACCCTGCGCACCCTCTCCGGCCTGCTCAAGCCCACCGCCGGAACCGTCACCTTCGACGGGCAGCCGATCAACACCGTCCCCGCCCACCGGATCGTCGCCCTCGGCCTCGCCCACTCCCCCGAGGGCCGGCACATCTTCCCGCGCATGACCATCGAGGAGAACCTGCTCCTCGGCGCCTTCCTGCGCAGCGACACCGACGGAATCGCCAAGGACGTCGAACGCGCCTACGGCCTCTTCCCCATCCTCGGCGAACGCCGCAAGCAGGCCGCCGGCACGCTCTCCGGCGGCGAACAGCAGATGCTCGCCATGGGCCGGGCCCTGATGTCCCGCCCCAAGCTGCTGATGCTCGACGAGCCCTCGATGGGCCTCTCGCCGCTGATGATGCAGAAGATCATGGCGACCATCGTCGAGCTCAAGGCCGACGGCACCACCATCCTGCTGGTCGAGCAGAACGCCCAGGCCGCGCTCTCCCTCTCCGACCGCGGCTACGTCATGGAGACCGGCACCATCGTCCTCCAGGGCACCGGTGCCGACCTCCTGCACGACGAGTCCGTCCGCAAGGCCTACCTCGGCGAGGACTGACCCGCCCGTTCCACGGGGAAGGGCCCCGGCACACCCGTGCCGGGGCCCTTCCCGTCCCGCCGGCTACTCCGCAGGACCCTCGGCCTCCTCGGCCTTCTTGCGGTCCTGCGCGGCGCCCTCCTCGATGACCGCCTCGGCCACCGCCGCCATCGTCATCCGGCGGTCCATCGACGTCTTCTGGATCCACCGGAACGCGGCCGGCTCGTTCAGCCCGAACTTGGTCTGCAGCACGCTCTTCGCCCGGTCCACCAGCTTCCGGGTCTCCAGCCGCTGGGTGAGATCCGCGATCTCCTCCTCCAGCGTCCGCATCTCCGTGTACCGGGACACCGCCATCTCGATCGCGGGCACCAGGTCGCTCTTGGAGAACGGCTTGACGATGTACGCCATCGCCCCCGCGTCCCGCGCCCGGTCCACCAGCTCCCGCTGCGAGAACGCGGTCAGCATCAGCACCGGCGCCAGGTGCTGCTCGTGGATCTGCTCGGCCGCCGACAACCCGTCCAGCACCGGCATCTTCACGTCCAGGATCGCCAGATCCGGCTTCAGCTCCTGCACCAGCCGGACCGCCGCAGCGCCGTCCCCGGCCTCCCCGACGACGGTGTACCCCTCCTCCTCCAGCATCTCCTTCAGATCGAGACGGATCAGCGCCTCGTCCTCGGCGATCACAATCCGGGTGATCTGGGGCGAATCGGTCTCAAGCGGCTCTGCCTGCTCGTCGGCGGTGCTCACGGGGCTCCTCGTTCCGGCGGGGTACTGCATGCACGAGGGTACCTAGCTGCGCCGAACGATGCGCGCAGGGTATCCTTCACGGGCGCGACTAGCCGGGTTGGTGGAAGGGCAGACACGATCGCCTCAAAAGCGATTGCCTGAAAGGGCGTGTGGGTTCGAATCCCACACTCGGCACAAGATTTTCCTTACATTCCCAGACAGTGGGAATTTCATCACATCGAGTGGCATTCAGCGGTCTCCCTGCCAGGGCTCGCCCTCCAGCCGAGGCTGTCGCACATGACCACGAATTCTGTGCGCGAACAGGCCGTCCACCTCCTTCGCGGAGGCGTGGCGAACGCCGAGGTGGCCCGCCGATTCGGCGTCCCGCCCGGCACCGTCTCCTGGTGGAAGCACCAGGACCGCGCCAAGCACGGAGAGCTCCCCGGCCGGAAGCGCTCCACCTGCGTCCACTGCCAACACCTCGACCGACATCGTCCGCCTCTTCACGGACACCCTCGACTCCGTCGGCGTCGAGTGGAAGGCCTCGGCCCCCGGCCGACCGGCCAGGTGAACGTGTCCGTCGCGCGCAGGGAGTCCGTGGCGCTCATGGACACCCACATCGGACCCAAGCACTGAGGCCGGCGCGGCCCCCTCCCGGAAGGCCGCGCCGACGGGGGTGGGTCAGTTGTCCAGGGTCCCCACGTGGTGGACGCGGACGAGGTTGGTGGAGCCCGCGAGGCCGGGCGGGGAGCCGGCGGTGATGACGACGATGTCGCCCTTCTGGCAGCGGCCCAGGGAGAGCAGGGCGGCGTCGACCTGCTCGACCATCTCGTCGGTGGTGGGCGCGAACGGGCCGAGGAAGGTCTCCACGCCCCAGGTGAGGGCGAGTTGGCTGCGGACGGCCGGTTCGTAGGTGAAGGCGAGGACGGGGATCGGCGAGCGGTAGCGGGTCAGCCGGCGGGCGGTGTCGCCGGACTGGGTGAAGGCGATCAGGTACTTGGCGTGCAGGAAGTCGCCGATCTCCGCGGCCGCGCGGGCGACGGCGCCGCCCTGGGTGCGGGGCTTGGTGCCCGGGATGAGCGTGGGCAGACCGGCGGACAGGATGTCCTGCTCGGCGGCCTCGATGATCCGGCCCATCGTGCGGACCGTCTCGGACGGGTACTTCCCGACCGAGGTCTCGCCGGAGAGCATCACCGCGTCGGTGCCGTCGAGGACGGCGTTGGCGACGTCGGAGGCCTCCGCGCGGGTGGGCCGGGAGGAGTTGATCATCGAGTCGAGCATCTGGGTCGCCACGATGACCGGCTTGGCGTTCCGCCGGGCGAGCTTGACGGCCCGCTTCTGGACCATCGGCACCTGCTCCAGCGGCATCTCCACCCCGAGGTCGCCGCGGGCCACCATGACCCCGTCGAAGCGGTCCACGATGGAGTCGAGGTTCCGCACCGCCTGCGGCTTCTCGATCTTGGCGATGACCGGGACCCGGCGCCCCTCCTCGTCCATCACCCGGTGGACGTCCTCGACGTCCCGTCCGCTGCGGACGAAGGAGAGCGCGACCAGGTCCGCCCCGGCCCGCAGGGCCCAGCGCAGGTCGGCGATGTCCTTCTCGCTGAGCGCGGGCACCGACACGGCGACGCCGGGGAGGTTGAGGCCCTTGTGGTCGGAGACCAGGCCGCCCTCGACGACGACGCAGCGGACCCGCGGCCCGTCCACCTCGACGACCTCCAGGGTGACCCGCCCGTCGTCGACGAGGATCCGCTCGCCGGCGGTGACGTCCCCGGCGAGTCCGGGGTAGGTGGTGCCGCAGCCGTTCTGGTCTCCCTCGACGCCGTTGTCGGTGGAGATGGTGAACTCGTCGCCGCGTTCGAGAAGTACGGGACCCTCGGCGAAGGTGCCGAGGCGGATCTTCGGGCCTTGAAGGTCGACGAGAACGCCGACGCTGCGGCCGGTCTCGTCCGAGGCCTTGCGGACCCGGCGGTAGCGCTCCTCGTGCTCGATGTGGGAGCCGTGGCTCAGATTGAATCGGGCGATGTCCATCCCGGCGTCGACCAGGGACTTGATCTGGTCGTAGGTGTCGGTGGCGGGCCCGAGGGTACAGACGATTTTTGCTCGGCGCATACTGCTGAGAGTAGGCATTACCGGCGCGTAACGACGATGCGGGTCCAAACAAGAGGATGGCCGTTGCCGTAAGGAGAGTTGAACAATCTGACACAACGTCGGACCGGTGTGCGAGAGGTTCCCCGGAGTCGTCGGTGCCCGCTCCCCGATGCGATTCCGTGAAGGTGTGTTCACCCCTGGTTCACCGTCACTTCCGCCACCGCTCGCGGCGTGGCGGGACGCTCGTCATCCCGGTGCGATGCCGGGCCCGGAAGTGGTTCCGACGAGGGGGAAACGTCCGGCATGAAGCGTGGTGCGTTCGGGGTCGTGGTGGCACTACTGGTGGCCGCCGGCCTGGTGTTCACGGCCGTGAACCTGTTCAAGAAGGACCCGGAGCAGTCCGTGGTCAAGATCACCGGCGTCATCGGATCGGAGAAGGGCCCGTTCTTCGCGGATCCCGAGGTCAAGGCCGCGCTGGCCAAGAGGGGGCTTGAGGTCAGCGTGCAGAGCGCCGGCTCCTGGCAGATGAACGACGTCAGGAAGGGGTCGGCGGACTTCGTCTTCCCGGCGAGCCAGCTGCCGGCCGACGAGATCGCGCAGCAGAACCAGCTGAACGGGACGCCGCCCCGGCCGTTCTACTCGCCGCTGGTGATCGTCACCCACCTGGACGTCGCCGGCGTCCTCAAGGAGAACAACCTGGCGAAGAAGAGCGAGAGCGGCGTCTGGACGTTCTCGATGGACGAGTTCCTCAAGGCGGTCTCCGCCAACCGGACCTGGGAGCAGCTCAACGCGGCGGAGCGGCCCAAGGCCCTCGCCGGGGACATCTTCCTGACCACCACCAACCCCGACACGTCCTCGTCCGGGACGCTCTACGTCGCGATGCTCGCCTACCTGCTGAACAACCACCAGGTGGTGACGGACCAGGCGACCGTGGGCTCCATCGGTCCGGCGCTGAAGGCCGCGGTCACCAAGCAGGGGATCATGAAGAGCTCCACGGAGGAGCCGTTCCTGGACTTCGTCTCCGGGAACGGCCGCCCGCTGGTCCTCGCCTACGAGTCGCAGGCGCTCGACCTGGTCATGAAGAAGACCGCTCCGGAGGACATGGTGGTGCTCTACCCGGACACCACCATCACCTCGGACCACACGCTCGTCGGGTTCACCGACAACGGGCGCAAGCTCGGGGAGGCGCTGGCCGACGACGCGAGGCTGCGGGAGCTGGAGGTCAAGTACGGCTTCCGGCCGCTGGGCGGCGTGGCCGGCGCGGAGGCGTTCACGAAGCAGGTGCAGAGCGTCAACGCCGCACAGAGCAACCCGAAGTTCGCGTTCGCCACCGATCTCCAGGCGGCGAACGTCAACAAGGCCACGGTACCGACCGCGGAGATCATGAAGAGCCTGGTCCAGGCGGCGAAGAAGCAGTGACGGGGGACATGGGGACGGGAGCGAGCAGGATGCGCAAGAGCGGTGTTCGAGGCCTGGCCGTCGGGCTGGCCCTGCTGGTGGCGACGGTGACGGCGTGCACGTCCTCGCCCGCGCCGGCCCCGCCGAAGCCGAGCGACCCGCCGGCGCCGAGCGCGCAGCCGGGGGTGCTGAGGGTGCTGGCCGGCAGTGAACTCCAGGACATGGCGCCGGTGCTGGAGGAGGCCCAGAAGGCCACCGGGGTGACGGTGCAGTTCGCCTGGACGGGGTCGCTGGACGGGGCGGACGCGGTGTCCTCGGGCAAGGCGGACGGGAAGTACGACGCGATCTGGTTCCCGTCGAACCAGTATCTGCACCTGGACGAGGGGAGCAAGTCGAAGCTGCTGTCCGAGACGCCGGTGATGGCCTCCCCGGTCGCCTTCGGCATCCGCTCCTCGGTGCTCGACGACTTGGCGTGGGGCGACGGTTCGAAGGTGACCTGGGGCAATCTGGCGGAGGCCGCGACGTCCGGGAAGCTGGCGTACGGGATGGCGGACCCGTCGCGGTCGAACTCGGGCTTCTCCGCGCTGGTGGCGGTGGCCTCGGCGTTCTCGGGGGCGACCTCGGCGCTGACCGAGGCGGACGTGCAGAAGGCGACGCCGCAGCTGAAGCAGTTCTTCGCCGGGCAGAAGCTGACCTCGGGCTCCTCGGGCTGGCTGGCGCAGGCGTACACCCGGGCCGAGCAGGGCTCGGTCGGGGCACTGGTGAACTACGAGTCGGTGCTGCTGTCGTTGAACAAGACGCTGACGCCCGAGCAGCAGCTCACCGTGGTCCGTCCGACCGACGGTGTGATCTCGGCGAACTACCCGCTGACCCTGCTGAATTCTTCGCAGCAGCGGGAGCGCGAGTCGTTCCAGCGGCTGACCGCCTACCTGCTGAAGGAGGACGTGCAGAAGCGGATCTCGGACCTGACGCTGCGCCGGCCGGTGACGCCCGGCTCGGTTCCGGCGGCGGGGCTGCCGAAGGACCGGCTGCGCGAGCTGCCGTTCCCGGGCACCAGGACGGTGGCGGACGGTCTGCTGTCCACGTACCAGAACGAGCTGCGCCGGCCCTCGCGGACGGTGTACGTGCTGGACACCTCGGGCTCGATGACCGGGTCGCGGCTGTCGTCCTTGAAGTCGGCGATGGGGCGGTTGACGGGTACGGACGACAGCCGGGGGGTGCGGCGGTTCCGGGACCGCGAGGAGGTCACGCTGATCTCGTTCGCGTCGAAGGTGAAGTCGACGAAGACCCACTCGGTGCCGTCCGGTGCGGGCGCGCAGCAGGAGTTGAAGGCGATCGACGGTGACGTGCAGGCGCTGACGGCGGACGGCGGGACGGCGGTGTACTCCTCGCTGCAGGAGGCGTACCGGGTGATCGAGCGGCAGCAGTCGGCGGCGAAGGACGACCGTTTCACCTCGATCGTGCTGATGACGGACGGGGAGAGCAACGAGGGGGCGTCGGACAAGGACTTCCGGGCCTTCTACGACGGGCTGCCGGCGGAGCGGAAGTCGGTGCCGGTGTTCCCGATCCTGTTCGGTGACGCGGCGAAGGGGCAGTTGCAGGGGATCGCGGACCTGACCGGCGGCAAGCTGTTCGACGGGACGGGTTCGCTGGACGGGGCGTTCGAGGAGATCCGTGGCTACCAGTAATGGTGGCGGCGGGTCCGGCAACCGGTTCTGGGCCTACCTGACCTCCACCCGCTTCTCCGTCGCCGGAGGAGCGGGTGTGGCCACGGGGGCGACGGCCTACTTCCTCCAGGCGCCGCCGGCGATGTGGCTGCTGATCGCGGTGGGGTCGTACGTCGCGACGGTGGCCCTGTGGCGGAAGCCGCCGCCGGTCGACCCGCGGCGGAAGCCGCACGCGGTCGCACCGGTCGCACCGGTCGAGCCGGTCGAGCCGGTCGAGGGCGAGGAGGTCCCGCCGGTCCTCCCGCCGCGGTTGTGGCCGCAGTTGGAGGAGCTGGCGTCGTTCGTGGGTTCGGCGCCGCTGCCGGCGTCGGCGAATGTGCCGGGGCTGCTGGTGCGGCTGCGCACGGCCGGTCCGGGTCCGACCACGGAGCCGATCGTGCAGCGGCGGCTGCCGCTGGCGGTGGACGGCTACCTGCGGGCGCTGACCTGGCAGCCGTGGGTGCCGGACGGCGCCGATCCGGCGGCCGAACTGGCCCGGGCGGTGGACGAGATGGCGGCCCTGGTCCCGGCGTCCTGACGGCCCGCACCGAGCACCTGGCCGGCCCCGGTCCTTCCGACCGGGGCCGGCTTCGTCATGCCTCCAGGGCGCCGGACAGTTCGACCCGGCGGCGCACGCCCAGTTTGCGGAAGCTGTTGGTGAGGTGGGTCTCCACCGTGCGGACCGCCAGGTGGAGCATGGCGGCGATCTCGGCGTTGGAGTGCCCGGCGGCGGCGAGGCGGCAGATGCGCAGTTCGCTGTCGGTGAGCGCTTCGGCGCCGGCGTGGTCGGCGCGGGCGATGCGGGCGCCGGAGGCGCGCAGCAGTTCCATGGCGGCGGCCCGGTGGCGGACGGCGCCGAGGCGTTCGGCGCGGCCGGCGGCCTCGCGCAGGGCGCGGCGGGCGGCGCCGCGCCGGCCGCCGTCGCCGAGCAGGCGGCCGAAGGTGATGAGGGCGGGGATGAGTTCGGTGTCGATCTCGGCGGTGCGCAGCAGGTCGACGGCTTCGGCGGCGAGGTCGAGGCCGTGGCGGCCGCCGGTGGCGGCGGCGAGGGTGCGCAGGGCTCGGCCGACGGTGCGGGGGGTGCCCCAGACGCGGGCGAGCCGCAGTTCCTCCTCGGCGAGGGTGACGGCGGGGCCGGGTTCGCCGAGTTGGAGGTGGCATTCGGCGGCGACGGAGCGCCAGGGGGTGACGATGGGGCTGTGGACCTGGCGTTCGCTCTGGCGGCGGCCGCATTCGAGGAGGTCGGTGAGGGCTTCGGCGGGTTCGCCGGAGGCGAGTCGGAGCAGGCCGCGGGCGTAGAGGTACTCGTTCCATTCCCAGGAGTCCTGGGCGCGGTCGGCGGCGACGGCGCGGGCGAGGCCGTGGGCCTGCCAGAGTCGGCCGGTCTCGACGAGGGCGATGACGCTCTGGGCGACGAGGTGGGCGTTCTGCTGGCCGAGGAGTTCGGCGTAGCGGCCGGGGGCGGTGTCCTCGGCGGGGGTGGCGGCGGTCCACCAGGAGGGGCCGGTGGTGGTGTGGGGGCGGCCGGGGGCGCCCCAGGTGCGGGTGCGGGGCAGTCCGGGTGTTCCCCAGGGGGTGGGTTGGAGGGCGGGGGCGGGCGGTTTGGTGGTGGGTGTCGCGGGGGCGGGGCCGGGGGCGGTGAGGGCGTAGTCGTCGAGCAGGGCCTGGTACTCGCCGCGCATGATCCTGGTTTCGGCGCGGACGCTGAGCAGGCACTGGTAGCCGGGGTCGAGGGGGCCGCCGCGGTAGTCGGCGAAGCCGCGGGCGACGATCTCGTCGGCCTGGTCGAGGTGGTCGGCCCATTGGGAGAGGGTGGCGAGGGAGACCAGCAGGTAGGAGCGGCAGAGCGGGTCGACGGGTGCGTCGTGGAGTTCGCGGATGCGTTCGGCGACCTCGGTGGCGGAGAGCAGGCCACTGGTGGCGTCGAATTCGGTGAGCAGGGAGAAGGCGGGCGGGGCGAGGCGGTGGGGGGTGCGGGTGGCGAGGCGTTGGACGCGTTCGACGACCTGGAGCCAGCTGCGGCCGTCGTGGGCGGCGATCTGGGCGGTGGCGGCCTGGACGGCGTGGAGGACGTCCTCCTGGTCGGCGAAGCGGTGGGCGAGCTCGTCCATGAGTTCGAGGGCGGCGGCGGTGTCGCCGCGGGTGGCGAGGACGGCGCCGAGGGTGTTGGCGGCACGGAAGACGCCTTCGTCGGTCTGCTGGAGGTGGACGGCTTCGGCGAGGTGGCGCAGGCCGACGGTGCGTTCGGCGGGGCCGAGGGTGACTTCGAGGCTGCCGATTTCGGTGAGCAGCAGGCCGCGCTGGCGGTCGGTGAGGGGTTCGGCGAGGACGCGGCGCAGCAGGGCGGCGGCGTCGGCGGGGTGGTCGTCCTCGGCGGCCCTGCGGGCGGCGCGGCGCAGGGTGTCGGCGGCCCAGCGGGGGGTGGGGGCGGGGGTGAGCAGGAGGTGGCCGGCGACGGTTTCGTCGGGGGCGCCGGTGCGGTGGAGGTGTTCGGCGGCGGCGAGGTGGACTTCGGCGCGGTGGCCGGGGGCGTGGCCCCTGAGGACGGCGTCGGCGAGCAGGGGGTGGGCGAAGCGGGGCCAGTGGCCGGGGCGGTGGGTGTCGAGGAGGCGGTGGAGGGTGAGGTGGGCGAGCCAGCCGGCGAGCCGGCCGGGGTCGGCGGCGGTGAGTTCGGCGAGCAGCGGGACGGGGTCGAGGACCGGGGTTCCGGGGGCGGGGGCGGTCTCGGCGGCGGGGTGTTCGCGCATCCGGGCGAGGACGCGGGCGGCGGTGACGGCGCGGTCGCCTGCGCCGTGCAGCCAGGCGTCGACGGCTTCGGCGAAGGCTCCGCCGGGCAGGGCGCCGCAGCGCTCGGGCAGGGCGGCGGGCAGTTCGGTCGGGTGGGCCGTCGGGTGGATCGTCGGGTGGGTCGGGGGCTGGGCCGTCGGGTGGGCCGGGGGCTGGGCGGCCGTGGGGATGGCGGCGGAGATGGCGTCGGTCCCGGCCGCCGTGAGGTCGGCGAGCAGCGCGGTGAGCAGCAGCGGGTTGCCGCCGCTGGCGCGGGCGCAGTCGGCGGCGAGCCCGGGGGGAGCGTCGGTTCCGAGGTGGCGGCGGGCGATCCGGACGGCGGCGGGGGTGCCGAGCGGGGCGAGGCGCAGGGTGGTGGCGAGGTCGGGGGTGAGGTCGCGGGTGAAGCGGCCGGGCGGGGTGTCGAGGGTGGCCTGGCGGTGTTCGGTGGCGATCAGCAGGGCGGGCAGCCGGTCGATGCGGCGGGCGACCTGGCGCAGCCAGCGGCGGGAGGGCTCGTCGGCGAGGTGGATGTCGTCGAGGGCGAGCAGCAGCGGGTGGCGGGTGCCGTGCAGGCGCAGCAGGGACCAGAGGGTGGCCTCGGCGGTGTCGGGGTCGGTGGCGCCGACGGAGTGGGCGCCGACGGGGTGGGCGGCGGGGGCGGGGCCGGCGGGGGTGCGGCCGTAGGGGCCGGCCGGGGTGGGGCCGGTGTCGAAGAGCTGGCGGGCGGCCGCGTAGGGGGTGGCGGTCTCCTCGGCGGAGCAGCGGGCGCGCAGCACGGTGGTGCCGTCGGCGGCGGCGCGGCGGGCGGCTTCGGCGAGCAGCGCGGTGCGGCCGGTGCCGGTGGCGCCGGTGATCAGCAGGACGTGGCCGGTCCCGTGGCGGGCGGCGTCGGCCCGGTCGGCGATCTGCCGGAGTTCCGGTTCGCGTTCCACGAGGTGGGTGGACGTGGTGGTGCTCATCCCCGGTTTCCCCTCTCTCCCCTTCTGCCCTTCCCGGCCGCCTGCCGGTGTCCGATCGGGCAGTATCCGCCGTTGTACCGGGTAAACGGCTTGACGTGCCAACCACGCGTTACCGGTGAGTCCGGTTCTCGCCGTGGCGCGATGGACCGCGGTGGACTCGTGGGTTTCCGCGGTTCGGCCCGGACGGGCCGATTCCGGTTGCCGTGAGGGCAGGTCCGTCACCCGTAGGACCACCGGGGGCGGCCCGAGCGTTGCCCCCGCCGATCGGCGGGGACTGCCCGGCGGGCCCGATCTCGTGGTGGACCACGATGGCCGGGGACCTGCCCGGGCGGGAAGCATGGTGGCAGTTTCCGGGGCATGGGCAGCGCTCCCGGATCGCCGTCGAAACGGCCGGCCGTCCCGGGTGGGGCGTACCGCCCCGAGGTTCGGGGTCCGCCGGGTGGCCGGGCCGGCTTCTCCCAGGAGGGGGCCAGATTTGACTGTTCTGCACACCGAGTACGACCGCCGTGGTTCGGCGGTCCGGGCTTCGGCGCCCGCCGCGCGCGCGGTCCCGCCGCAGCGCCCGGTGGCGTCCCGTGCGGTCGCCGGGACCGGGCACGTGTCGGGCACGGCCGCGGTGGCGGCCACCCATCCGCCGGTGTCCGCCGCCGTGGCGGCCCGCGCCACGGCGGGGGCCGGGCGGCCGGTCGCCGCCGCGGCGGCCCGCAGCTCGACGGTGCCGGTCGCCGTCCAGGCCGCCGACCCGCTCTCCCGGGCGGGTGCGGAGGCTCAGCTGCGCCGCTTCCCGGGGATCGCCGTGGTGGACCCCGCGGGGGCGGCCACGCCGGGCACGGTCACGGTGCTGGTCGCCGAGTCCGCCGACGCGGCCGCGACGGCGGCGCTGCGCCGACTGGTGCGCGGCGGCGGCCAGCGGGTGGTCCTGGTGGTCGAGCGGCTGCGCGAGAGCGAGCTGATGGAGGCCGTCGAGTGCGGGGTCGCGGCGATCCTGTGGCGCCGGGAGGCGACGCCGGAGCGGCTGGGGCGTGCGGTGCTGGCCGCGGCCCGGGGCGAGGGCGACCTGCCGGCGGATCTGCAGGGGCGGCTGATCGCCCAGGTGGGCCGCCTCCAGCGGTCCGTGCAGGGCCTGCCGGGCCAGGCTCCGGCGGGCCTGTCGGAGCGGGAGTCGGACGTGCTGCGGCTGGTCGCGGAGGGGTGGGACACCGGGGAGATCGCGGCCCGGCTGTCCTACTCGGAGCGGACCGTCAAGAACGTGCTGCACGGTCTGACCACCCGTCTCCAGCTGCGCAACCGGGCGCACGCGGTCGCCCATGCGGTTCGTGAGGGGTACATCTAGGTCCCCCGTCCGAGCGGGCAGGTGCGGCACTCCGCACCTGCCCGCTCGCGTCATGAACGAGTCGCCAAGATCTCATCTGCCGGAAAGGTCTGGGGGCTACCCACCGGGGTGACCGTGCGGGCACACTTCTACGCGCGTACTTCTACGCGCGTCACCGAGCTCCGCTCCGCAGTCCCAACGGGAGAGTCGCCCCATGCCCCTGAACCGCCGTGACTTCGTCACCCGGTCCGCCGCCACCGCCGCCGGCGCCGCCCTCGCGAGCGGCGCCGGCCTCGCCGCCGCCACCCCCGCCGCGGCGGCCGGACCGGACGAGGCCCGCACCAAGGGCCGGGCCAAGCGTCAGGCCTTCACCGTGATGGGCACCACCGACCTGCACGGCCGGGTGCTCAACTGGGACTACTTCACCGACGCGGTCTACGCCGACAAGGCGCACAACGAGGTCGGCCTCGCCAAGATCTCCACGCTCGCCAAGCAGGTCCGCGAGGAGAAGGGCTGGGACCGCTGCCTGCTCATCGACGCCGGTGACACCATCCAGGGCACCCAGCTGACGTACTACTACGCCCGCGTCGAGCCGATCGCCACCGAGGCCGACACCGCACCCGAGCACCCGATGGCGCTCGCCATGAACACCATGGAGTACACCGCCGCCGCGCTCGGCAACCACGAGTTCAACTACGGCATCGACACCCTGCGCGCCTACGAGGAGCAGCTGGACTTCCCGCTGCTGGGCGCCAACGCGCTGCACGCCCGCAACGACAGGCCGGCCTTCCCGCCGTACGTGATCCGCAAGCTGAAGCTGGGCAACGGCCCGGCCCTCAGGGTCGGCATCGTCGGCCTGACCAACCCGGGCATCGCGATCTGGGACAAGGCCAACGTCGCCGGGAAGATGACCTTCCCCGGCATCGTCGAGACCGCGAAGACCTGGGTACCGAAGGTCAGGGCCGCCGGCGCGGACGTCGTCGTGGTCGCCTGCCACTCCGGCACGGACGAGGCCACCTCCTACGGCGACCAGCTGCCCTGGCCGGAGAACGCCTCCGTGGCGCTGGCCGAGCAGGTGCCGGGCATCGACGCCGTCCTGGTGGGCCACGCGCACAAGGAGATCGCGCAGCGCCTGGTCGTCAACAAGGAGACCGGGAAGACGGTCGTGCTCTCCGAGCCGCTGTGCTGGGGCCAGCGCCTGACCTGCTTCGACTTCGAGGTCGAGTTCGACCGGGGCGCCTGGAAGGTCGTCTCGCTCTCCTCCCGGGTGCTGAACTCCAACACCGTCCCGGAGGACCCGGAGATCGTCGGCCTGATGGCCGACCAGCACAAGAAGGTCGTCGCCTACGTCAACCAGGTCATCGGCACCGCCAGGACCGAGCTGTCCATCGCCGAGGCGCCGTTCCGGGACACCCCGATCATCGACCTCATCGGCCGGGTCCAGGCCGACGTGGTGCGCGCCGCGCTGGCCGGCGGCCAGTACGCCGGGCTGCCGGTGCTCGCCCAGGCCGCACCGTTCAACCGCACCGCGCGGATCCCGGCCGGCCAGGTCAAGCTGCGCGACGCGGCCGGCCTGTACATCTACGAGAACACCCTGGAGGCCCGCATCCTGACGGGTGCCCAGATCAAGGACTACCTGGAGTTCTCGGCGAAGTACTACGCGCAGCTCGCCCCGGGCGCGCCGGTCGACCGGGCCACCCTGACCAACGCGCAGAACACCCCGGACTACAACTACGACGCGGTGTACGGCGTCTCGTACGACATCGACATCGCCCAGCCGGTCGGCTCGCGGATCGTCGGCCTGTCCTTCGAGGGCCGGCCGATCGACCCGGACGCCCGGTTCGTCCTCGCGGTCAACAACTACCGCGCCAACGGCGGCGGCAACTTCCCGCACGTCGCGGCGGCCCAGCTGGTGTGGGCCAACTCGGACGAGATCCGCAACGCGATGATCGCGTGGGTGAAGGAGAAGGGCGTCATCGACCCGGCGGACTTCTTCACCGAGTCCTGGCGCCTGGTCCGGGCCGGCCGGCCGGTCTTCTGACCGCACCCACCCCAGTACCGCAGCACCACCGGAACAGCCCCGGGCCCGCACCCCGGGGCTGTTCCCTGCCGCCCGGCCCCGGTAGCGTGCCCGGCATGGCAGCGAACCCCCCGGACCCCGGCCCCACCCACCCGGGCCGGCTGCGCCCGGTCGCGGCCTGGGCACTGGACGGCCGCCCGCCGCGCGGGGTGCCGGGCGCGTTCGGCGAACCGTGCGCCCGGGTCGGGCGGGACCTGCTGCGGGCGCCCGGGTCCGGGGTTCCGCCGACGGGCCTGCGCTGGGACCTCTCGGTGGACACCCCGTCCGGATTCATGCTCGGACTGGCCACGGGCACCCTCCGGTTCGCCCTGCCCGCCGACCCCGCACTGCCCTCCGGGCAGCTCACCGCCTGGGTGGCCGAGATCGTCCAGGACCACCTGGCCGGCTACGAGTTCTTCCAGTGGCCGGCCTGCCCGGGGCACCCGCACCTCCTGAAGCCCGTCCTCACGGCCGGCGAGGCCCGCTGGTGCTGCCCGGCCGACGGACACGAGCGGGGACCCATCGGCGGCCTGGCCGCCGGCTGACCCGGTCACCCCAGCCGGATCAACTCCCCCATCGCCTCGCGCTCGATCCGGGCCAGCCCGTCCAACAGACGGCCGGCCCGCTCCAGCGGCGCGGCGTCCCCGCGCTCCCCCGCCGCGGCGACCAGTTCGGCCACCTCGCTCCAACCCGCCGCCGCCTCGGCGTAGCGGTCGCGGGCCGCGCGGACCCGGGGGTCGTCGAGCAGTTCGGCGCACTCGCCGAGGAAGTCCCGGTAGAGGTTGCGGAACAGCGCGCCTCCGGTCCCGGCCAGCTCCATCAGCCGGGCCGCCTGCGGGAGTTGGCGCTCCGGCTGCTCGGCGCGGGCCAGCCAGCCGGGCACCAGGCCGGCCGCCTTGGCGATCCCCCGGTGGCCGAGGTTGGCGATCGGCGGGTGCAGGAAGGCCGCCGCGCACTCGGCCATCGCCGGGGCCACCAGGGCCCGCAGGTCCGGGAGTTCGCCGCGCAGGGCGAGGGTGAAGGAGCGGTTGCGGGCGGTCATCGGGCCGCGTTCGGCGCGCGCCGCCGCGAGCGAGGCCAGGCTGGTGGTGACCGCGCCGCCCTGCTGCTCGGTGTCCACCAGGCGGGCGTTCCCGGCGTCGTAGCCCTCCATCGCGACCACGTGCCCGCCGAAGTGCACCTTGGAGGTGAAGTACTCCAGGTGGTAGCTGTCGAGCTGGAGCCCGACCGGGCGCCCGGCGTCCAGCTCGTCGGCCACGTTCTGCCACGCCCGCCGGGCGGAGGCGGTCTCCCGGACGTCCAGCTCCAGGCCGAGCCGGGCGGCCAGGGCGCGGGTCAGCTCGAACGGCTTGACCCGGCCGCCGAGGAACGGGAAGTCCATTCCCCTGCCGTCCCAGTAGACGAACGACAGCCCGGCCCCGAGCCCGAACAGCATCGGCTCGGACAGCTCGACGCCCTCGTGGCGCAGCAGCACGCCCAGCGCCGTCGTCTCGCAGTGCTTCCCGCCGCGCGGCTCCGTCATGCCGCCTCCTCCGTCCGCTCCTCGACCCGGACCACCAGCCGGGTCGTCCACTCCTCCGCCGGGGCCTCCCCCGGCCCGACCAGGTACGCCTCCCGCACCGGCGCCAGCGGCCGCAGCCCGCGCTCGTGCACGGCGGCCAGCAGCGCGTGGTAGGCGAGCGGCAGTTGGACGTACGGGCCGTGGTGCACCGTCGCCACCACCGGCCCGCCGGGCAGCACCGCGCGCTCCAGGCCGGCAGGCGGCGCGTCCGCCCCGTCCGCCGCACCCGCTGCGCCCTCCGGCCCCGTCGTCTCGGCGCCGACCGCGATCCGCATGCCCTCCGCGAGGTCCAGCGGGAACAGCCCCCACAGCGGGGGCCGCCACGGCGTGCCGTCCAGGCCCGCCAGCAGCCGTCCGACGCACCCGCCGATCCGCTGCGCCAGCTCGCCCGGCCCGGCCACCGCCCGCACCACGGCGAGCCGGCGTCCCGGCTCCCGGCCGGTGGTGATCTCGTACCCAGGCAGCCCGCCGCCGTCCGCGAGGCGCTCCAGCAGCTCCAGGCGGGCCCGGTCGCGGGTGATCCGCTCGGCGACCCGGTCGCGTTCGGCGCGCAGCAGCCGGGCCCGCTCCGCCTCGGTGGCCGCCAGGGTCGCGCCGATCACCGCGAGCGGCACGTCGAGTTCGCGCAGCAGGGCGACGGTGAGCGCGTCGCGGGCCTGGTCCGGGGCGTAGTAGCGGTACCCGGTGGCGGGGTCGACCCGGGCCGGGGTGAGCAGGCCGGTGTCGTCGTAGTGGCGGAGCTGTTTGACGCTCAGCCGGCAGAGGCGGGCGAAGCGCCCGATGGTGAGGAGGTCGTCCCGCAGGACGTCGTCTGGGTCTCGCACGGCCCCATCGTGGACCCTCCCGCCGTGGGAGGGTCCACCGCGCCCGGATTTCGCGGCCGAGGCGGCCGGCCGGCGAGACGCTGGGACATCTTCCCGAGACAGCGGGATATTCAGCCGCGCGCGGAGCGCTCCTACCGTTGATCACGTCACCGAGAGCACGGTCTTCCCCAGAAGGAGCGGTCCCATGCGCGCAGTCACCCAGAAGTCCTTCGGCGGCCCGGAGGTCCTGGAGGTCGTCGAGGTCGAGCGGCCCACCCCGCTCGGCGGCGAGGTCCTCGTCCGGGTCCACGCCAGCGGCGTCAACCCGGTGGACGCGGCGGTGCGCGCCGGCGTCTTCCCGCTGCTCGGCGAGCCGCCGTTCGGGGTCGGCTGGGACATCTCCGGCGTGGTCGAGCAGGCCGGCCCCGGCGCCCGGTTCAAGGCCGGCGACGAGGTGTTCGGGATGCCCTTCTTCCCGCGCGCCGCCACCGGCTACGCCGAGTACGTGGCGGTGCCCTCCCGCCAGGTGGCGCGCAAGCCCGCCTCGCTGGACCACGTGCAGGCCGCCGCGCTGCCGCTGGCCGCGCTCACCGCCTGGCAGGGCCTGGTGGACGCGGCGCGGCTGTCCGAGGGCCAGCGGGTGCTGATCCACCGGGCGGCGGGCGGCGTCGGCCACCTCGCCGTGCAGATCGCCAAGGCCCGCGGCGCGCACGTGACGGCCCTGGCGAGCGCGCCGAAGCACGACTTCGTGCGCTCGCTGGGCGCCGACGAGGTGCTCGACTACCGCGAGGAGGGCTTCCTCGGTCGGGTCGGCCGGGTGGACGTGGTGTTCGACTCGTCCTCGCAGGGCGCCGCCTCGCTGGAGGTGCTGCCGGCGGGCGGCGTGCTGGTCTCGATCATGGAGCACTGGAACACCGGGCTGGCCGCCGAGGTCGAGGCCGCCGGGCGGCGGTTCGCGGGGATCTCGGTGGAGCCGGACTACGCCTCGCTGGAGGCGATCGCCCGGCTGGTCGACGAGGGCCGGATCCGTCCGCACATCGCCGGGACCTTCCCGCTGGAGGAGGCCGCCGAGGCGCACGCGCTGATCGCCACCGGCCGCACCCAGGGCAAGATCGTCCTGACCGTCGGCTGAGTTCCGTAGGGTTTCCCTGGGACGGCGCGGCGACCGAGGAGGGCACGTGGACATCCTGACCGAGGCACTGAGCTCGATGCGCACGGGGCAGCCCGCCTCCGTCCGCACCGAGGGGCGGGCCCCGTGGGGGCTGCGGCTGCCCCCGGTCGTCGGCGCCGGCTTCCACGTGGTGCTGTACGGGACGTGCTGGCTCGTGCCGCTGGAGGAGGGAGCCGCGCCGATCGCGCTCAGCCCGGGGGACGTGGTGTTCCTGCGCGACGGGCGCGGCCACGTCCTCGCCGACCGGCCGGGCACCCCCGCCGTCCTCGAACAGCCCTCCCAGTTCCGGCCGTCCCTGCCGATCGGCACCCTGTCGATCGGCGGCGAGGGGCCGCGCACCAGCCTGCTGTGCGGCAACTACCACCTCGACCAGTCCCGTCCGCACCCGCTGGTGTGGCAGCTGCCGGCGATCGTCCACCTGCAGACCCGGCACGGGCGGCACCCGGAGCTGAGCGCGGCGGTCCAGCTGCTCGGCGCCGAACTGGAGAACCCCCGGCTCGGTTCGGCCGGCATCGTCCCGGCGCTGATCGACTCGCTGCTGCTGTACATACTGCGGGCGTGGCTGGAGGAGCAGCCGCCCGGCGCCGCGGCCGGCTGGGCGGCGGCACTCGGCGACTCGGCGGTGGCCCCGGCGCTCGCCGCGATCCACGAGGCGCCGTCGACGGCGTGGACGGTGGAGTCGCTCGCCGCCCGGGCCGGCCTGTCCCGGGCGGCGTTCGCCCGCCGCTTCACCTCGCTGGTCGGCGAGCCGCCGATGGCCTATCTGACCCGCTGGCGGATGACCACGGCGGCCCGGCTGCTGCGCGAGTCGGAGGCGCCGCTGACCACCGTCGCCGCGAGGACCGGCTACGGCTCGGAGTACGCGTTCGCGAAGGCGTTCAAGCGCGAGTTCGGCCTGGCCCCGGGCGGCTACCGCCGCGAGGCCCGGGCGGCCTGAACCGTGGCCCGGAGCGGGACGTCGGCCCGGTCGCCCCTGCTGCGGCGTCAGCCGGTGCTCCCGCGCCGGCCCCTCCGCCGTCGGGCGCGACCCGAGAGAGCCTAGGGCTTCTCGGCGACGGCGGCCCAGATGCCGATCTGGGAGTCGGTGGGCTGCTCGGGGGTGTCGGGGCGCCAGAGGGGGGCGGTGACCAGGCCGGGGGCGGTGAGGGTGAGGCCGTCGAGGAAGCGCAGCACCTGGTCGCGGCTGCGCATGGTCAGCTGGGCGGAGGCGTTGCGGTAGACGGCGGGGCCGCGGCCGGCGTCGGCGGTCGGGGTGAAGTCGAGGGTGCCGTGGGAGAGGACGAGGCGGCTGCCGGGCGGCAGGGCGTCCACCAGGGTGCGCACGATGGCGTACGGGTCGTCCTGCTCGTCGATGAAGTGCAGGACGGCGACGAGCAGCAGCGCCACCGGCTCGCCGGAGTCCAGCGCCCGCCGGACCTCGGGGACGGCCAGGATCGCGGCCGGGTCGCGCAGGTCGGCCTGGACCACCGAGGTGCTCTCCGGGGTGGTGCCGCTCAGCAGGGCGCGGCCGTGCACCAGCACGATCGGGTCGTTGTCGAGGTAGACCACCCGGGCGTCCGGCCGCACCCGCTGGGCGACCTCGTGGGTGTTCCCCGCGCTGGGGATGCCGGTGCCGATGTCGACGAACCACCGGATGCCCTCCTCGGCGAGGTGCCGCACCGCGCGGCCGAGGAAGGCCCGGTTGGCCAGCGCGCTGAGCCGCACCATCGGGCTGATGGCGAGCACCTTCTCGGCGGCCTCGCGGTCGGCCGGGAAGTTGTCCTTGCCGCCGATGTAGTAGTCGTACATCCGGGCGGGGTGCGGGATCTCGGGGCGCAGGTCGGCGGGCGGACGCGCCTCGTCGTCCTCGCCACCCACGAGCCACTCCCGGCCGATGTCCTGAAACCCGGTCACCCCTGCCACCCCTTCGGTCCGTTCCGGTCACGCGCGGTCGAACACAGTCCCCCCGTGGTCCGACAGGCGCAGCATAGGGCAGCCCCGGCCGGCAAGTGGAACCCGGCCGTCCTCTCGGGCGCCGGGAAGGGGCGGGAGGGGACGGCCGGCACGGCTGGAACGGTCAGAACGGGAAGCGGCTGCGCCCGTGCTGGATCGAGATCCACTTCACCGTGGTGAACGCGTCGACCGTGGACTCGCCGTTCAGCCGGCCCACGCCCGAGTTCTTCTCGCCGCCGAAGGGCACCACCGGCTCGTCCGCGATGGTCCCGTCGTTGACGTGGATCATGCCGGTCTCGATCCGCTGCGCGACCCGCACGCCGCGCTCCACGTCGGCCGTGTGCACGGCGCCGCTGAGCCCGAAGGGCGTGTCGTTGGCGATCCGCACCGCCTCGTCCTCGCCGTCGAACGGCACGACCAGCACGACCGGCCCGAACAGCTCGCGCCGCAGGATCGGCGCGTCGGCCGGCAGGTCGCCGAGCACCACGGGCTCCATCAGGCTGCCGGTGGTGGTGCCGCGCAGCAGCGCGGTGGCACCGGCGGCGACCGCCTGGTCGACCTGCGCGGTGAGGGCGTCGGCCTGGACCGGGTTGATCAGCGGGCCGATGTGGGTGGCGGGGTCCCGGGGGTCGCCGACCTTGAGGGTGGCGACCTTGGCGACGAACTTCCGGGTGAACTCCTCGGCCACGGCGCGGTCGACCAGCACCCGGTTGGCGGCCATGCAGACCTGCCCCTGGTGCACGAAGCGGCTGAACACGGCCGCGTCCACCGCGTAGTCGACGTCGGCGTCGTCCAGCACGATCAGGGCGCTGTTGCCGCCGAGCTCCAGGACCGTCCGCTTGAAGTGCGAGGCCGCGACGGTGGCGACGTGCCGGCCGACCTTGTCGGAGCCGGTGAAGGAGATCACCTTGGGGATCGGGTGCTCGATGAACGCGTCGCCGATCTCGGCGATGTCGGTGACCACCACGTTCAGCAGGCCGGCCGGCAGGCCGGCCTCCTCGAAGACCTTGGCGATCAGGGTGCCGCCGACCACCGGGGTCTCCTGGTGCGGCTTGAGCACCACGCCGTTGCCGAGCGCCAGCGCCGGGGCGACGGCCTTCATCGACAGGAACAGCGGGAAGTTGAACGGGCTGATCACGCCGACGACGCCGACCGGCAGCCGGTAGAGCCGGTTCTCCTTGCCGTCCACCGGGGAGGGCAGCAGCCGGCCCTCGGCGCGCAGCGACAACTGCATGGCCTCGCGCAGCATGTCCTTGGTGAGCGACAGCTCGAACCAGGCCTTGACGGCGGTGCCGCCGAGCTCGGTCATGATGTCCCGGGTGATCTCCTGCTCGCGGTCCTCCAGGATCCGCAGCGCGCGCTCGAAGACCAGCCGGCGGGTGTAGGGGTTGGTGGCCGCCCATTCCTGCTGCGCCCGCGCCGCGGCCCGGTAGGCCTGGTCGACCTCCTCGACGGTGGCGACGGTGATCGCGGCGATCTTGTCGCCGGTGAAGGGGTCGACGTCGACGATGTCCCAGGAGCCGCTGCCCTCGCGCCACTCACCGTCGATGTACTGCAGCGCCAACTCGGAAAGGTACGACATCTGGTCCCTCTCATGCCTCCGGGAACGCACGAACACCGTCCGCTGTCGTTCGCGTCAGATCTGATCGGGGCTCATCGTACTTATCCGTCAGAGTTCTTGGCGTACGGAGCGAAGAAGTTCTCGTGTCCGCTCGGGGGAGAGGCTGTCCGCCACCAGTCCGTCCATCGCACCCGCGTACTCGGCGACCTCGGCCGACTTGTCCAGGTACAGGGCGGTGGTGAACTGCTCCAGGTACACGATGTCCGGCAGTTCCTGCTCGTCGAAGGCCAGCACCGAGAACGCCCCGCCCTCCGCGCGCAGTCCGCCGAAGCCCAGCGGCATGACCTGCAGCTCGACGTTCGGCAGCTCGGTCAGCTCCAGCAGCCGGTCGACCTGCGCCCGCATCAGCTCCGGCCCGCCCCAGGGGCGACGCAGCACGGCCTCGTCCAGGACGGCGACCAGCCGCGGCGCCCGGTCGGCGGTCAGCACCTCCTGGCGTTTGAGCCGCACCTGCACCCGCCGCTCGATCTCCGCCGGCTCGGTGACGTGCCCGCCGTGGGTGATCACCGCCCGCGCGTAGTCGGCGGTCTGCAGCAGCCCGTGGACGAACTGCACCTCGTAGCTGCGGATCTCGGTGGCGGCCTCCTCCAGGCCCAGGTAGTTCTGGAACCAGCCGGGCAGGACGTCCCCGTAGCCGTGCCACCAGGACGTCGCGTTGGCGGCCCGCACCAGCCCCAGCACCGAGGCCCGCTCCGGCTCGGCGTCGACGCCGTACAGCGTCAGCAGGTCGGCGACGTCGCGCTCCTTGAAGCCGACCCGGCCGAGCTCCATCCGGCTGATCTTCGACTCGGAGGCCCGGATCGAGTACCCGGCCTCCTCGCGGCTGACGCCCCGGGCCTCCCGGAGCCTTCGTAGTTGCGACCCCAGTAGCAGACGCCGCACGGTGGCACCACCACCCGCCTGAGTCGCACCCATCGCCTCAACCCTCCGCACCTCGCGCAGCCCCCCGGCCGTCGGCCGCAGTCTTCCATCAGGGACCGACAAACAACAGTCCTCGGAACGCCCTCGCGGAACCGCCGGCCCCCGCCGTGACCTCCCGGACGACCACCGTCCGGATACGCGCGGTAGCCGACCCGTAGCTCCCCGGAACGCACTCTAGCCCCCCGCCGTCGCCATGGACATCCCCAGCCCCCCGATGTCCGCCCGGAAGCCACAACTCGGCCGGAATCGACAACGGTTGACGCGACCCGGGCACACGGCCGCCCCTCCCGTCCGCTTCGCGCCGGCGACCGGCCCGCCCGGCGGCCCCGCCCGCCCCCGGAGAACGCGAAAGGCGCCTGCCCCCAAACTGGTCGGGGATGTGGGCAGGCGCCATGGACCGCGGTGGCCCGGCGACGCTGACGGGGTGCGGCTCGGTACGACCCGGCAGTGCGGCGCCGGGCTACCTGGACCGGATCAGACCACCAGGGGGCGGTCCGTCGGCCGGATCGGAGCGGGCAGCGGGGTCTTGCCGCCCAGGTACTTGTCGACCGCCGCGGCGGCCGAGCGGCCCTCCGCGATAGCCCAGACGATCAGGGACTGGCCCCGTCCGGCGTCACCGCAGACGTAGACGCCATCGACGTTGGTGGCGAAGCGGCCGTCCCGGGCCACATTACCGCGTGCGTCGAGGTCCACGCCCAGCTGGTCGACCAGACCGTTCCGCACGTCCGTCCCGGTGAAGCCCATCGCCAGGGTGACCAGCTGCGCCGGGACGGCCCGCTCGGTGCCCGGGACCTGCTCGAAGCGGCCGTCCTTGAACGCCACCTCGACGAGGTGCAGCTCCTGGACGTTGCCCTCCTCGTCGCCGCTGAAGTGGGTCGTGGAGACGGAGTAGACCCGCTCGCCGCCCTCCTCGTGCGCCGAGGTGACCTTGTAGGTCATCGGCATGGTCGGCCACGGCTGGTTGGCCGGCCGGTCCTCGCCGGGCCGCGGCATGATCTCCAGCTGGGTGACGGAGGCCGCCCCCTGCCGGTGCGCGGTGCCGACGCAGTCCGCGCCGGTGTCGCCGCCGCCGATGACCACGACGTGCTTGCCCTTGGCGCTGATCGGCGACTCCACGAAGTCGCCCTCCTGCACCTTGTTGGCCAGCGGCAGGTACTCCATGGCCTGGTGGACGCCCTTGAGCTCGCGCCCGGGCACCGGCAGGTCGCGGGCGGTGGTGGCGCCGGCCGCGACGACCACCGCGTCGAAGCGCTCGCGCAGCTGCTGCCCGGTGATGTCCTCGCCGACGTGCACGCCGGTGCGGAACCGGGTGCCCTCCGCGCGCATCTGCTCGACGCGGCGGTTGATGTGGCGCTTCTCCATCTTGAACTCGGGGATGCCGTACCGCAGCAGGCCGCCGATCCGGTCGGCCCGCTCGTACACCACCACGGTGTGCCCGGCCCGGGTGAGCTGCTGGGCGGCGGCCAGGCCGGCCGGCCCGGAGCCGACCACGGCGACCGTCTTGCCGGACAGCCGCTCCGGCACCTGCGGGGTGACCCCGCCCCGGTCCCAGGCCTTGTCGATGATGGTGACCTCGACGTTCTTGATGGTCACCGCGTCCTGGTTGATGCCGAGCACGCAGGCCGACTCGCAGGGCGCCGGGCAGAGCCGCCCGGTGAACTCCGGGAAGTTGTTGGTCGCGTGCAGCCGCTCGATCGCACCCTTCCAGTCGTCCCGGTAGGCGAGGTCGTTCCACTCGGGGATGAGGTTCCCGAGCGGGCAGCCGTTGTGGCAGAACGGGATGCCGCAGTCCATGCAGCGGCCGGCCTGCTTGGTGATGATCGGCAGCAGGCTGCGCTCGACGTAGACCTCGTTCCAGTCCCGCAGTCGCACGTCCACCGGACGCCGCTCGGCCAGCTGCTTGGGCGTGGTCAGGAAGCCCTTGGGGTCAGCCATGTGCCGCCTCCATCATCTTGCGAGTGGTCTCGGCCTCGGAGAGGCCATCGCGCTCAGCGGCGTCCTTGGCGGCGAGCACTGCCTTGTAGTCGGTCGGCATGATCGTGGAGAAGCGGGAGACCCCGCTGCCCCAGTCCGCCAGGAGCTCGGCGGCGACGGTGGAGCCGGTCTCCTCGTAGTGCTGCTGCACGGTCTCGCGCAGCCAGTCGCGGTCGGCGGCGCTGGGGGCCTCGATGCCCACCATGCCGCTGTTGACGTTCGCCGGGCGCAGGTCCAGCACGTAGGCGATGCCGCCGGACATGCCGGCCGCCAGGTTGCGCCCGGTCTCGCCGAGGATGACGACCCGTCCGCCGGTCATGTACTCCAGGCCGTGGTCGCCCACGCCCTCGACGACCAGGGTGGCCCCGGAGTTGCGGACGGCGAACCGCTCGCCGGCCTTGCCGCGCAGGTGGATCCGGCCGCCGGTGGCGCCGTAGCCGATGGTGTTGCCGGCGATGACGTGGTTCTGCGCGTCGTTGCCGATCGCCGCCGCGTCACGGGCCGGGCGGACCACGATGACGCCGCCGGACAGGCCCTTGCCGACGTAGTCGTTGGCGTCGCCCTCCAGGCGCAGCGTGATGCCGCGCGGCACGAAGGCGCCGAAGGACTGGCCGGCCGAGCCGGTGAAGGTGACGTCGATGGTCCCCTCCGGCAGGCCCTCCCCGCGGTACCGCTTGGTCACGTGGTGGCCGAGCATGGTGCCGACGGTCCGGTTGACGTTGCGGATCGGCAGCTGGATGCGGACGGCGTCGCCGCTCTCCAGGGCGTCCTGGGCCAGGTCGATCAGCTGGTTGTCCAGGGCCTTGTCGAGCGCGTGGTCCTGGGTGGTGGTGCGGTGCAGGGCCGCGCCCTCGGGCAGCTCGGGCACGTGGAACAGCGGGGCCAGGTCGAGCCCGGCGGCCTTCCAGTGGTCGACCGCGGCCTCGGCGTCGATGTGCTCGGCGTGGCCGACGGCCTCCTCGATCGAGCGGAAGCCCAGCGAGGCCAGGATCTCCCGGACCTCCTCGGCGATGAACTCGAAGAAGTTGACCACGAACTCCGGCTTGCCGGAGAACCGATCGCGCAGCACCGGGTTCTGGGTGGCGACGCCGACCGGGCAGGTGTCCAGGTGGCAGACGCGCATCATGATGCAGCCGGAGACCACCAGCGGGGCGGTCGCGAAGCCGAACTCCTCGGCGCCCAGCAGGGCGGCGATGACGACGTCGCGGCCGGTCTTCAGCTGGCCGTCGGTCTGCACCACGATCCGGTCGCGCAGGCCGTTGAGCAGCAGGGTCTGCTGGGTCTCGGCGAGGCCGAGCTCCCAGGGGCCGCCCGCGTGCTTGAGCGAGGTGAGCGGCGAGGCGCCGGTGCCGCCGTCGTGGCCGGAGACCAGGACGACGTCCGCGTGCGCCTTGGAGACGCCGGCCGCGACCGTGCCGACGCCGACCTCGGAGACCAGCTTCACGTGGATGCGGGCCTCGGGGTTGGCGTTCTTGAGGTCGTGGATCAGCTGCGCCAGGTCCTCGATCGAGTAGATGTCGTGGTGCGGCGGCGGCGAGATCAGGCCGACACCCGGGGTGGAGTGCCGGGTCTTGGCGACCCACGGGTACACCTTGTGGCCGGGCAGCTGGCCGCCCTCGCCGGGCTTGGCGCCCTGGGCCATCTTGATCTGGATGTCGTCGGCGTTGACCAGGTACTCGGAGGTGACGCCGAACCGGCCGGAGGCGACCTGCTTGATCGCCGAGCGTCGCTCGGGGTCGTACAGGCGGTCCGGGTCCTCGCCGCCCTCACCGGTGTTGGACTTGCCGCCGAGGCGGTTCATCGCGATCGCCAGGGTCTCGTGCGCCTCGCGGGAGATCGAGCCGTAGGACATGGCGCCGGTGGAGAACCGCTTGACGATCTCGGAGACCGGCTCGACCTCCTCGACCGGCACCGGGGTGCGGCCGAGCGCGTCGAGCCTGAACATGCCGCGCAGCGTCATCAGCCGCTCGGACTGCTCGTTCACCCGGTCGGTGTACTGCTTGAAGATGTCGTAGCGGCGGTTGCGGGTGGAGTGCTGGAGCCGGAAGACGGTGTCCGGGTCGAACAGGTGCGGCTCGCCCTCGCGGCGCCACTGGTACTCGCCGCCGATCTCCAGCGCGCGGTGCGCGGCGGGGATGCCGGAGGCCGGGTAGGCCTTGGCGTGCCGGGCGGCGGTCTCCTTGGCGATCTCGTCCAGGCCGATGCCGCCGAGCTTGGTGGTGGTACCGGCGAAGTAGGCGTCCACCAGTTCCCGGGAGAGGCCGATCGCCTCGAAGACCTGGGCGCCGCGGTAGGAGGCGACGGTGGAGATGCCCATCTTGGACATCACCTTGAGCACGCCCTTGCCGAGCGCCTTGATCAGGTTCTTGATCGCCTTCTCGGGCTCGATCCCGGTCAGGAAGGTGCCCTGGGCGACCAGGTCCTCGACCGACTCCATCGCCAGGTACGGGTTGACCGCGCCGGCGCCGAAGCCGATCAGCAGCGCGACGTGGTGCACCTCGCGCACGTCGCCCGCCTCGACCAGCAGCGACACCCGGGTGCGCTGCTTGGTGCGGATCAGGTGGTGGTGGATCGCCGAGGTGAGCAGCAGCGAGGGGATCGGGGCGTGCTCGGCGTCCGAGTGCCGGTCGGAGAGCACGATGATCCGGGCGCCGTCGGCGATCGCCGCATCGGCCTCGGCGGCGATCGCGGCGAGCCGGGCGGCCAGGGCCTCGCCGCCGCCGGCGACCTTGTACAGGCCGGACAGCGTGACGGCCTTGAGGCCGGGCTGGTCGCCGTCCGCGTTGATGTGGAC
The DNA here is from genome assembly GCF_042802195.1 of Kitasatospora sp. NPDC057500. Taxonomy (NCBI): domain Bacteria; kingdom Bacillati; phylum Actinomycetota; class Actinomycetes; order Kitasatosporales; family Streptomycetaceae; genus Kitasatospora; species Kitasatospora sp. NPDC057500. The sequence continues at coordinate 44,405 of NZ_JBHVER010000014.1, forward strand.
CAGCTTGGCCAGCTCGTCGTTGTCGATCACCGGGAAGGTGATGCCGACGGAGCGGCAGGCGGCGGCCTCGGCGGCCAGCAGGTTGCCCTCGGGGCCGAGGTTGGACAGCAGCGAGGTGACCAGTTCCTCGCGGATGGCGTCCAGCGGCGGGTTGGTGACCTGCGCGAAGAGCTGCACGAAGTAGTCGAACAGCAGGCGCGGCTTCTCGCTCAGCGCGGCGATCGGCGAGTCGGTGCCCATCGAGCCGAGCGCCTCGGCGCCGGTCCTGGCCATCGGCGCCAGGACGACCCGCAGCTCCTCCTCGGTGTAGCCGAAGGTCTGCTGGCGGCGGGTGACCGAGGCGTGGGTGTGCGCGATGTGCTCGCGCTCGGGGAGCTTGGCGAGCTGGATCTGGCCGCCCTCGACCCACTCCTCGTAGGGGTGCTCGGCGGCCAGCGCCGACTTGATCTCCTCGTCCTCGACGATGCGGTGCTCGGCGGTGTCCACGAGGAACATCCGGCCGGGCTGCAGCCGGCCCTTCTTGACCACCCGGGTCTGCTCGATGTCGAGCACGCCGACCTCGGAGGAGAGGACGACCAGGCCGTCCTCGGTGATCCAGTAGCGGGCGGGGCGCAGGCCGTTGCGGTCCAGCACGGCGCCGATCTGGATGCCGTCGGTGAAGGTGACGCAGGCCGGGCCGTCCCAGGGCTCCATCAGGTTGGAGTGGTACCGGTAGAAGGCGCGGCGGGCCGGGTCCATGGTGGCGTGGTTCTCCCACGCCTCCGGGATCATCATCAGCACGGCGTGCGGCAGCGTGCGGCCGCCGAGGTGGAGCAGCTCCAGGACCTCGTCGAAGGACGCCGAGTCGGAGTGGTCCGGGGTGCAGACCGGGAAGATCCGGCTCAGACCCTGCCCGTTCTTGTTGGCGGGGATGAGGTCGGTGGCGAGCTGGGACTCCCGGGCGGTCATCCAGTTCCGGTTGCCCTTGACCGTGTTGATCTCGCCGTTGTGCGCGACGAACCGGTACGGGTGGGCGAGCGGCCAGCTCGGGAAGGTGTTGGTGGAGAACCGGGAGTGCACCAGGCCGAGCGCGGAGGCGTAGAGCCGGTCCGACAGGTCGGGGAAGAAGGGCTCCAGCTGGCCGGTGGTCAGCATGCCCTTGTAGACGATGGTGCGCGCGGACAGCGACGGGAAGTAGACCCCGGCCTCGCGCTCGGAGCGCTTGCGGACCACGAAGGCGATCCGGTCCAGCTCGATGCCGGCCTTGCCCTCGCCGGCCAGGAAGAGCTGGCGGAAGCGCGGCATCACACCGCGCGCGGTGGCGCCCAGCAGGTCGGGGCTGACCGGGACGTCGCGCCAGCCGAGGACGGTCAGGTCCTCCTCGGCCGCGATCGCCTCGATCCGGGCGACGGCGGCGGCGTCCGCGTCGTCGGCGTCGGGCAGGAAGGCGATGCCGACGGCGTAGGCGCCGGCCTCGGGGAGGTCGAAGGACACCTTGGTGCGCAGGAAGGCGTCCGGGATCTGGGTGAGGATTCCCGCGCCGTCGCCGGAGTCCGGCTCGGCGCCGGTGGCGCCGCGGTGCTCCAGGTTGCGCAGGACGGTCAGCGCCTGCTCGACGACGGTGTGGTCGGCGATGCCGGTCAGCGTGGCGACGAATCCGACGCCGCAGGCGTCGTGCTCGTTTCGCGGGTCGTACAGGCCCTGAGCAGCAGGTCGCGCATCCGGAACGAGCGCGTACGGCGGGCGCGCGGCGCCGGCCTGGGGCTCGTTGGCGGAGTGCATGGATGCAGACAGCATCGGCTCTCCCGTCGTCGTCTTTCGAAACTGGTGCAGTAGGGACGACGTTGGCCCTGATGCGATTGAGGCACGCACGTTACATGATGCCGAAGGTCCCGGGAAGCGGAAATTTCCGTCCACATCGCGGACTGATCCGCAGGTCACCGGGCGGTGAGGGGACGTGCCACACCGCACGTCCCGACGATTGTGCCCGGCGCCCCGGGGCCTGAAACAGGGGCGAAATCCCGCACCCAGGGAAGTTGATCAAAGCGCCCTGGGATTCCATCCCGGAAATCGATCCGCGGATGCGATTCCTCGGTCAATGGGCCCGCATCGCGAGACAAGGCCAGGCTTGATCGGCTCACCATGTGTGCAACCTCACCCGTTCAGGCGCATAACAATGCAACGGCACAGCCGCGTCAGACCTGCCCGCCGATCAGCGTGCCCAGCAGATAGGTCACCCCGGCCGCGACGCCGCCCAGCAGCAGCTGGCGCACCCCGCTGTACCACCAGCTGCGCGCCGTCACCCGGGCCACCACCGCGCCGCAGGTGAACAGTCCGACCGCCGCGACCAGCAGCGCCGGCACCAGCGAGGTGGCTCCCAGCAGGTACGGCAGCAGCGGCAGCAGCGCGCCCACCGCGAAGCAGACGAACGAGGAGGCGGCCGCCACCCAGGGCGAGGGGAGGTCGTTGGGGTCGACGCCCAGCTCCTCCCGGGCGTGGATCTCCAGCGTCTGCTCCGGGTCGGCGGACAGCTGCCGCGCCACCTCGTGGGCGAGCTCGGGATCCACCCCGCGCTCGACGTACAGCTGGGTCAGCTCGGCCAGCTCGCCGTGCGGGTTGCGGCGCAGCTCCAGCCGCTCGACCTCGATCTCGGCCTGCACCAGCTCCCGCTGGGAGGCCACCGAGGTGTACTCCCCCGCCGCCATCGAGCAGGCGCCGGCCGCCAGCCCGGCCAGGCCGGTGAGCACCACGGTGCTGTTGGAGACGGCGCCGCCGACGACACCGGTCATCAGCGCGAAGTTGGAGACCAGGCCGTCCATCGCGCCGAACACCGCCGGGCGCAGCCAGCCGCCGTTGACGTCCCGGTGGTGTCCTGCGGCGGGTATCCGGGGGTGGTGCCCGGTCTCGTGTTCCAGGGCGGTCGCAGTCACGGCCTTACCCCTCCGTCCATTGGTCCGATCGCCTTACTTATCGACCGTAGCCCTGTTGAGCTGCGCATTTCCAGCAAAGTAAGGCTGTCCGAACATGGCTCCGGCCGCCCTGCGCACGAGGTGCGGAGGGCGGCCGGGAGCGGGGTCGGCGCAGGTCAGGCGGGGTGCTTGGCGTCCTTCTCCAGCCTGTCGAGCCTGCCGTCCCCGGGCAGCTCGTCCTTCGGCCCGTCGTCCTTCGACCCGTCCTTCGACCGCTCGCCCTTCGACAGGTCGTCCTGCTGCCCGTCGGCCGGCGCCGCGGCGTCCGCCTCGGCGCGCGCCATCGGGTCGATGGACGCCGGGTCCTCCCGCCCGGGCCGCTTCTTCCCGACGATCACGAAGTACGCGATCGCGGCGAGGAAGACGACGATCGCCACCCAGTCGTTCAGCCGCAGGCCGAAGAACTCGTGCGCCTCGTCGATCCGCAGCCACTCGGTCCAGAACCGGCCCGCCGTGTACCCGGCCACGTACAGCGCGAAGGCCCGCCCGTGGCCCAGGGTGAACCGCTTGTCCGCCCAGATCACCAGCGCGGCGACGCCCACGCACCAGAGCGACTCGTAGAGGAAGGTCGGGTGGTGGATCGTGGTGACCACCTCGCCGCCGGGCAGCGTCCTGGTGATCTCCAGGCCCCACGGCAGGGTGGTCTCCCGCCCGTACAGCTCCTGGTTGAACCAGTTGCCCCAGCGGCCGAGCGCCTGGGCGAGCGCGATGCCCGGGGCGATCGCGTCGGCGTAGGCGGGCAGCGGGACGCCGCGCCGGCGGGCGCCGATCCAGGCGCCGACCGCGCCCAGCGCGATCGCACCCCAGATGCCGAGGCCGCCCTCCCAGATCTTCAGGGCGTTCCAGGGGTTCTTCCCCTCGCCGAAGTACAGCTGGTGGTCGGTGATCACGTGGTACAGCCGGCCGCCGACCAGGCCGAACGGCACGGCCCAGACGGCGATGTCGCCGACGGTGTGCCGCCCGCCTCCCCGGGCGACCCAGCGCTTGCTGCCGAGCCAGACGGCCACGACGACACCGAGGATGATGCAGAAGGCGTAGGCGCGCAGCGGGACCGGTCCGAGGTACAGGACCCCCCGCGACGGGCTGGGAATGTAGGCGATATCCATGGCAGCTCCGACGCTACAGGGTCGGCGGCCCGTCGAGGGCACCCCGGCGGGTCACAGTCGGGCACAGATCGGCGCCGGCCCGGAGCACGGCCCGCCGCCCCCCCCACCCGCCGGGGGGGGGGGGGGGGGCCCCCCCCCCCCGACCCGTCGGGACGGGGAGGGGGCGGCGGCCACCCCGCAGCGTACGCGCCCGGTTCACCCCGCCTTGGGCGAGGGGTTGTTGGGCTCCGAGGCGGTGCTGGTGGGCGCCGGGGACTGGCCGTGGGTGCCCGGGGTGCCCAGCTGCTTGCCCTGGTTGGCGGCGTCCACCCACTTCACCAGGTTGGCCGGGGTGATCTCCTCGTTGTTGAACTTCGGGTAGATCGGCTGGCCGTTGAGCAGCACCGTCGGGGTGGACTTGAAGTTGGACTTGTCGAAGTCCTGCTGCACCGCCGAGACCCAGCCGCTGAACTCCAGGTCGTTGACGCAGGCCTCGAAGGAGGGCGTGACCAGGCCGTCGACCTGCCTGGCGAGGTTGATCAGGACCGCCTTGTCCCCGAAGGCGTCGTTGGTCTCGTCCGGCTGGTTGCGGTAGAGCACGTCGTGGTAGTCGCGGAAGTGCCCGGCGTCCTGGGCGCAGCCGAGCGCGTTGGCGGCGTACTTGGAGCCCTTGCCCGGCACGGCCCGGTCGATGAACGAGACGATGTGGTAGTTGGTGAAGATCCTGCCCTGGTCCTCCAGCTGGCTGATGGTGGGCGAGAACTCCCGCTCGAAGACGCCGCAGGCGGGGCAGCGCGGGTCCTCGTAGACGGTGAGGACGGAGGGCGCGTTGTCCGAGCCGACCGGGACGATCAGGTTCTTGTCGCCGATCGTGCCGGCCGGGGCGGCGGTGGGGGTCTCCGGCTGGGAGCGCTGGTCCTGCACCACCACGCCGGTGACCACGGCGGCGGCGATCACCGCGAGCGCCACGCCGCCGATGACCAGCTTCTTCTTCCGCCGGCCGCGGGCCTCTTCCTCAACGCGTTCCGCCAGCATCCGCTCACGGGCGGTGCGCTTGCCTTCTCGGTTCTTCTCGCTCATCAGCCTTGGAGTTCCAGGTTCGGGGGTGGGGGTGCGGCGGTGGGACCGGCGGGCGGGGCGGCTCAGAGCGCCAGCCGGCCGTCCACCGAGAACTTCGTGCGGGGCCACCGGAGCAGCCAGCCGGCCAGCAGCAGGAACCCGGTGTCGCGCAGGATCTCCTGGAGGTACTCGGTCTGCGAGGCGTCGACCGTCCCGCCGCCGCCGAAGCACCCGCAGTCGATCGAGATGCCGCGCGCCCAGGCGGAGGCGATCCCGCCGATGAAGGCGAGCAGCAGGACCGCCGAGATGCCCGCGGCCACCCGCGTGCCCAGGCCGATCAGCAGCAGCAGCGCCAGGGCCAGTTCCAGGAAGGGCAGCCCGTGGCCCACCGGCTTGACCAGGGACTCGGGCAGGATCTCGTACGCGCGCACCGCCTGGGCCGCCTCCGCCGGGTCGGCGACCTTCGCCAGCCCGGCCCAGCCCCAGACCACGGCCAGGCCCAGCCGGGCGGCCGTGCCGATCCACTCCGTCGCCGGCCCGGCCATCCGGACAACCCCCTCGGGAAACACCGTCACGCCCCTATGAACGCTCCCGGGGGCGCCGGGTTCCTCCGGTTTTTGGAGTTAAGCCGAAAGAGTGAGGGTTAATCGGATCCGAGGTGATTTCACCCCAACGGGTGATCCGGATCGCAGCCGTACGGCCACCCCAGGTCGTACCGGTCGAGGTCGTAACGGCCGGCGAGGGCCGCCCGCACCCGTGCGTCCGGGCCGGCCCCGCGCGCCGCCGCCCCCGTCCGGAGCGCCTCCGCGCACACGGTCGCGTCCCGCTCGGCACGCTCCACCCCCCGCCTGGCCAGCGCCGGGCCGACCGCGCTCTGCGCCCCGAGCGCGGCTCCGAGCGCCAGCGCGGCCGCGGCCGCCCGCAGCAGCACGGCTCGCTGAAGACCGGGCATCGGCCGACCCCTTCCGCTCGCTCGCCCCCGGGCACGTGGTGCGTGCACTCGTCCCTCCACTCAACGCCGCCCAACCGCGGGCTGGTGCGCGTGCCCGCCTCTGTTCACCCGTTCGGGTCGTCGGGCCGGCCCGACGGCCCCGGGGAACGGCGACCGCCCCCCCACCCCCGCGGGGGGCCCGGCCCGCGGGGCCCCCGGG
>NZ_JBHVER010000014.1:50657-77375 GCF_042802195.1 Kitasatospora sp. NPDC057500
CCGCCACCCCGGGCGGGGTGACGGGCCGTCGGGCACCGCGTGCGAAGGGGCGGCTACCGCCGGCGGACGCCCTGCGCCAGCTCGCCGGCCAGGGCGCGCACCGCGTCCAGCCCGGCCTGCTCGTCCCCGTCCGCGTCCAGGATCCGCTGCACGAACGCCGAGCCGACGATCACGCCGTCCGCGAACCCGGCCACCTGCGCGGCCTGCTCACGGGTCGACACGCCGAGGCCGACGCAGACCGGCAGCTCGGTGGCGGCCCTGGTCCGGGCGACCAGGTCCTCGGCCAGGTCGCCGACCTGCGCCCGGCTGCCGGTCACGCCCATCACCGCGGCCGCGTACACGAAGCCGCTGCCGGCCGCCGTGACCTCGGCCAGCCGCTTGTCCTTGCTGCTCGGCGCGACCACGAACACGGTGTCGAGACCGTGCTCCCCGGCGGCCTTGCGCCACTCCTCGGACTCCTCCACCGGCAGGTCCGGCAGGATGCAGCCCGCCCCGCCGGCAGCGGCCAGGTCGGCGGCGAACCGCGCGACGCCGTACCGGTCCACCGGGTTCCAGTAGGTCATCACCAGCACCGCCGCGGCGGGGTGCGCGGCGGCGACCTCCTGGACGGTGCGCAGCACGTCCTTGATCCGCACGCCGGCCCGCAGCGCGATGTCGTCGGCGGTCTGGATGGTCGGGCCGTCCAGCACCGGGTCGGAGTGCGGCAGGCCGACCTCGACGACGTCGCAGCCGCCCTCGATCAGCGCGTTGACCGCCCGGACGCCGCCGTCCACCGACGGGAAGCCGGCCGGGAGGTAGCCGATCAGCGCGGCGCGGTCCTCCGCCTTGGCGGCGGCCAGGATGCCGCTGAGCTTCGAAGCCATGGTCACTTACCCCCGTGGGCGGAGCCGGCGCCCGGCTCGTCGTAGAGGCCGAAGTACTCGGCGGCGGTGTGCATGTCCTTGTCCCCGCGCCCGGAGAGCGAGACCAGGATGGTGGCCCCGGGCCCGAGCTCGCGGCCCAGCTCCAGGGCGCCGGCCAGCGCGTGCGCGCTCTCGATGGCCGGGATGATGCCCTCGGTGCGGGACAGCAGCCGCAGCGCCTGCATGGCGGCGTCGTCGGTGACCGGCCGGTACTCGGCCCGCCCGGTGTCCTTCAGCCAGGCGTGCTCCGGGCCGACGCCCGGGTAGTCGAGGCCGGCCGAGATCGAGTGCGACTCGATGGTCTGGCCGTCCTCGTCCTGGAGGACGTAGGTGCGCGAGCCGTGCAGCACGCCCGGGTCGCCCTTGGTGAGGGTGGCCGCGTGCCGCGGGGTCTCGGCGCCCTCGCCGGCCGCCTCGCAGCCGATCAGCCGCACCCCGGCGTCCGGGATGAACTCGTGGAAGATGCCCATCGCGTTGGAGCCGCCGCCCACGCAGGCGACGACGGCGTCGGGCAGCCGCCCGGTGCGCTCCAGCACCTGCTCGCGGGCCTCCACGCCGATGACCCGGTGGAAGTCGCGGACCATCATCGGGAAGGGGTGCGGGCCGGCCACGGTGCCGAACAGGTAGTGGGTGGAGTCGACGTTGGCGACCCAGTCGCGGAACGCCTCGTTGATGGCGTCCTTGAGGGTGCGGCTGCCGGAGGTCACGGCCACCACCTCGGCGCCGAGCATCCGCATCCGGGCGACGTTCAGCGCCTGCCGCCGGGTGTCGACCTCGCCCATGTAGATGGTGCAGTCGAAGCCGAACAGCGCGCAGGCGGTGGCGGTGGCCACGCCGTGCTGGCCGGCGCCGGTCTCGGCGATGATCCGGGTCTTGCCCATCCGCTTGGTGAGCAGGGCCTGGCCCAGCACGTTGTTGATCTTGTGCGAGCCGGTGTGGTTGAGGTCCTCGCGCTTGAGCAGGATGCGCGCGCCGCCCGCCTCGGCGGAGAAGCGGTGCACATCGGTCAGCGGGCTGGGGCGGCCGGTGTAGTCCTTGAGCAGCGCGTCGAGTTCGGCGGCGAAGGCCGGGTCGGCCTTGGCCTTCTCGTACTCCTCGGCGACCTGCTCCACGGCGGCGACCAGCGCCTCCGGGATGAAGCGGCCGCCGTACGCGCCGAAGTAGCCGCGCGCGTCCGGCACCTCGGCGCCGGGCAGGTAGTCCTTGTCGGACCGTTCGGACATGGTGGAGTCCCTCGGGAAGATGACGACGGTTGACGGTGACGTCTGTCGGCTGCGGTCAGCCGGACGTCACCCGCCATCGCCGCCCCGGCACCTGCCCGGGCTCGCAGCCGATCACGTACCGCACCCGCCGCCCCAGCACCCGGCGCGCGGGCGCGCGGCAGCCGCGCGGGCGGCAGCCGGGGGCGAGACGGGTGGCGATCTTCATGGCGGCGGCGTCAGTCCTTGTGCCGGATCGCCGGGTGGGCGCCGGCCGCGACCAGGTCGGCCACCGCGGCCCGCGGGTCCTTGCCGGTCACCAGCGACTCGCCGACCAGCACCGCGTCCGCGCCCAGGTTGGCGTAGGAGATGACGTCCAGCGGGCCGCGCACCCCGGACTCGGCGACCTTGACGATGCCGTCCGGGATCGCGTGGACGACGTTGCCGAAGGTGTTGCGGTCCACCTCAAGGGTCTTGAGGTTGCGGGCGTTGACGCCGATGATCCGCGCACCGGCGTCCACCGCGCGCTTGATCTCCTCCTCGTCGTGCACCTCGACCAGCGGGGTGAGGCCGATCGACCCGGCGCGCTCGATCAGCGACACCAGGGCCGGCTGGTCGAGGGCCGCGACGATCAGCAGCGCGAGGTCGGCGCCGTGCGCGCGGGCCTCCCACAGCTGGTAGGCGGTGACGATGAAGTCCTTGCGGAGCAGCGGGGTGTCGACGGCGGCCCGGACGGCGTCCAGGTCGGCCAGCGACCCGCCGAAGCGGCGCTGCTCGGTCAGCACGCTGATCGCGGCGGCACCGCCGGCCGCGTAGTCGATCGCCAGCGACGCCGGGTCCGCGATCGTGGCCAGCGCGCCCTTGGACGGGCTGGAGCGCTTGACCTCGCAGATCACCCGGACACCGTCGCCGCGCAGGGCCGCCACGCCGTCCTTGGCGTCCGGGGCCTTGGCTGCGAGCTCCTTGAGCTCGTCCAGCGAGACCCGGGCCTGCCGCTCGGCGAGGTCCTCGCGGACCCCTTCGACGATCGAGTCGAGCACACTCACTCGGGCGCCCCCATCATGTCTGCTAGTCCTGGTTCTGCTAGCGAGGAGCCGGACGGCCAGCGGGCCTCCGGCCCTTCGATGGTATCGGCAAGGGGGAGCGCACAGCGCATCCACCCGGCGCGCGTCTCACGGAACGGACCCCCGGGCACCGCCGCGAGCTGCGGCTTCACACCGTCGCCACCGCGGCGGTCAGACCGGCGGCGGGGCCAGGCCGGCACCGACCGGCAGGTTGCGGACCACCGTGAAGACCAGCACGAGCAGCCCCACCAGCACCCAGCGGCGGGCCCCGAGCGCGAGCCCGGGCCCGGGCCGGCCGCGCACCGCCGCCCAGAGCCAGCGCGCCCACAGCACCCCCAGCACGGCGAACAGCAGCACCGCCACCGCGTTGTCGTGCAGCGCCGCGCTGAGGTCCCCGTGGGTCAGCGCGTGCACGCAGCGCAGCCCGCCGCAGCCGGGGCACCACCAGCCGGTGGCCGCGAGGAAGGGGCAGTCCGGGTAGTGCCCGGGCACGTTCGGGTCCACCGCGGCGATGTACCCGGCGGGAATGGCCACGGCCGCGGCTGCGGCCAGCGGCGGCACCAGCCGGCGCGGCGCGGAGGGCCGGGCGGAGGCGGTGGGGGCGGGGGCGGCGTTCACGCCCATGATTGTGCCCGCCCCGGAGCCCGGGCGCGCCCCTTCGGCCCGGCCCGGGCGGGAGAAGCGGAACGGCGGCCCGTGGGCCGCCGTTCGCGCGAGGTGCCGGTGGATCAGGCCGAGGCGGCGGCCAGCGCGGCCTGCTCCTCGTGGGTGTACACGTTCGTGCTGGGCTGCTTGCCCATGCCCGCCATCGACATGGCCTTGCCGACCACGCCGCCGAGCAGGACGACCCCGAGGCCCGCCCAGGTGAGCAGCACCGACGGCAGGATCATCGCGACGCCCGCGACGCAGAAACCGAGGAACGAGATGGTCACCCCGGTCCAGGCGGCGGGGTTGTGGCCGTGTGCTGCTGCTGCCATTGGATGGTGCTCCTACGCTCTCGGGGCCCGGGCCGGGCCTGCTCGGCCCCTCACGGGTTGACGTGTCCCATTGACGTCTCCATTGTGCCGGGCCACACACCGGCGTCCCAAAGGGGGTGGCGGGTCTATCGCGTCACAGTGCGCGGGCCCGTCCGCGGCCGGTCAGCCGGCCGTCGGGTCCTCGCCCCGGTCCAGCGCCTTCCACAGGTCCGCCGGGCTCTCCGCGGCTGCCTTCCGCTTGGCCGGGGCCTTGCCGCCGGGTGCCTCGTAGCGGCTGCCCATGGCCGGCCAGCCGCGCCCGAACCGGACGGTCAGCAGCCCGGCCACCGCCAGCAGCAGCCCGCCCAGCAGCGCCACCCACGGCCAGGCGGTGTGCCCGACCCCGGTCGCGGCCGAGCCGGTCAGCGCGAGCTTGCGGGCCGCCTCGGCGTCCAGCGCGGCGGTGTCCCCGGCGCCCGCCACGGCGGCGGCCGCCGCGCCCAGCCCGGCCAGCAGGGTCAGCACCCCCACCGCGAGCCGGCCCGCGCCGCGCACCGCGAACACCGCGACCGCCGCCGCCAGCGCCACCAGCGCCAGCCCGGCGGGCAGTTCGGAGATCTTCCCGCCGGTGACGGAGACCTCCAGGGTCCCCGCCGTCCCCTCGGCCCAGACCCGGCCGGCGGCGGTCAGCACCAGCACCACGCCCAGCGCGGTGAGCAGCAGCATCACCGCGAGCGTGCGCCGCCCGGCCCGCGCGGCGGGCGGCGGTGCGGCGGCGGGGTCGGCGGGCACGGTGTCGGCAGGGGCTTCAGCGCTCACCGCACCAGTGTCCCCCGGCCTCACCCCGCCGCCGCACCCGGGGTGGACGGCTCGGTGGGGAAGTCGCCGGTCTCCAGCACCAGCGTCCGCTCCGCCAGCGGCAGGAAGAGATCGTTCCCGAACGGCACCCGCTCCGCCTCCCGGTACCCGACGCCGGGCAGCGGACGGCTGTGCACCGTGCAGACCCCCTCCCCCGGATCCACCACGACGTACAGCGGGACGCCCGCGGCGGCGTGGAAGCGGTGGCGCTCGGCCCGCTCCGGCGCCGGGAGCACGTCCAGCACCACCAGCGCGTCGACGGCCCGGTAGTGCCCGGCGGGGTCCGGCACCGCGCCCGGGGCGAGCAGCACCAGCGCGGCCGCCCGCCCCTCCAGCCGCACATCGGCGAGCACGCCGCCGTGGCCGCCCGGCTGCCGCACGAGCTGCTCCCTGGCGGCGGTCACGATCCGCCGCTGCACGTCCGGCATCCTGCTGCCCCTTTCCGCCGCGGCGGTCCCCGCGACCCGCGCGGGGGCCGGCGTGCTACGGCTTACGCAGCGTATTCGCCGTGGCCACCGCGCGCAGGACGGCGGCGGCCTTGTTGCGGCATTCGGTGTCCTCGCCGTGCGGGTCGGAGTCGGCCACCACGCCGGCGCCGGCCTGGACGTACGCGGTGCCGTCGCGCAGCACCGCGGTGCGGATGGCGATCGCGGTGTCGGAGTCGCCGGCGAAGTCCAGGTAGCCGACGCAACCGCCGTACAGGCCGCGGCGGGTGGGCTCCAGCTCCTCGATGATCCGCATCGCCCGCGGCTTGGGCGCGCCGGACAGGGTGCCGGCCGGGAAGCAGGCGGTCAGCACGTCGAAGGCGGTCCGCCCCTCGGCGACCCGGCCGGTCACCGTGGAGACGATGTGCATCACGTGGCTGTAGCGCTCGATCTGCATGAAGTCGACGACCTCGACGCTGCCCGGCTCGCAGACCCGCCCGAGGTCGTTGCGCCCGAGGTCGACCAGCATCAGGTGCTCGGCCCGCTCCTTGGGGTCGGCGAGCAGTTCGGCGGCCAGCTCGGAGTCCTCCTGCGGGGTGGCGCCGCGGTGCCGGGTGCCGGCGATCGGGTGCAGCATCGCCTCGCCGTCGGTGACCTTGACCAGCGCCTCCGGGCTGGAGCCGACCACGTCGAAGCCGCCCTCGGCGCCGCCGTCCGGGCCGGGGAAGCGGAACAGGTACATGTACGGGCTCGGGTTGGTGGTGCGCAGGACCCGGTAGACGTCCAGCGCGGAGGCCGGGCAGGGTGCCTCGAACCGCTGCGAGGGCACCACCTGGAACGCCTCGCCGGCCCGGATCCGCTCCTTGATCTCCTCCACCGCGGCCCGGTAGGGCGCCCCGCCGAACGGCGAGCGGACGTCGCCGGGGCCGCTCGGGGTGAAGGTGGCCAGGCCCGGGTCGACCGGCTTGAGCAGGTCGGCCTCCATCGCGTCGAGCCGGGCGACGGCGTCCGCGTAGGCCTCGTCCGCGCCGCTGGCCAGGTCGTTGTGGTTGACCGCGTTGGCGATCAGCAGCACGGTGCCGTCGGCGTGGTCGAGCACGGCGAGGTCGGTGGCGAGCAGCAGGGTCAGCTCGGGCAGCTTCAGGTCGTCCGGGTTGAGGTCGGGCAGCTTCTCCAGCCGGCGGACCACGTCGTAGCCGAGGTAGCCGACCAGGCCTCCGGTGAGCGGCGGCAGGCCGTCGTCGGCGCTGCGCGGGGTGTGCAGGGCCTGGAGCGCGGCGCGCAGCACCTCCAGCGGGTCGCCGGTGGTGGGGATGCCGACCGGCGGGGCGCCGAGCCAGCGGGCGTCGCCGTCCGGGCCCGCGGTCAGGGTGGCGGCGCTGCGGACGCCCACGAAGGAGTAGCGCGACCAGCTGCGGCCCTGCTCGGCGGACTCCAGCAGGAAGGTGCCGGGGCGCTCGCCGGCGAGGCTGCGGTAGAGGCCGATCGGGGTGAGGCCGTCCGCGAGGAGCCTGCGGGTGACCGGGATGACCCGGGTGTCGACGGCGAGCTTGCGGAAGCCTTCGAGGTCCATGACGGGCGGCACCTTACGACGGAGGGGCGGAAGGGGGGTGGTCGGCCGGGCGGTCAGCCGAGCGGGAGCACGTCGGCGTCGAAGCAGGTGCGGTCGCCGGTGTGGCAGGCGGCGCCGGTCTGGTCGACCTTGACCAGCAGGGTGTCGCCGTCGCAGTCCAGCGCGACCGACTTGACCGCCTGGACGTGGCCGGAGGTGTCGCCCTTCACCCAGTACTCCCGGCGGCTGCGGCTCCAGTAGGTGCAGCGGCCGGTGGTGAGGGTGCGGTGCAGCGCCTCGTCGTCCATCCAGCCCAGCATCAGCACCTCGCCGGTGTCGTACTGCTGCGCGACGGCCGGCAGCAGGCCGTCGTCGGTGCGCTTGAGCCGGGCGGCGATCTCGGGGGCCAGGGCGGTGGAGCCGGGGGCGGCGGGTGAGGTGGACATGGGGCCATTGTGTCAGCCCGGTCCGGACGGCCGGGCGGCCGTCCGGATCCCGGCCGTCGCCGTGAACCGCGGCAGGACCGGCACGACGGGTGCCGGGCCGACCATCCGATCGAACGAGTTGTGCCAACCGCCTGCCGGGCGGCCCCGGTCTGCGCCATTCTCGTGGTCATGAGCTCCGAGCAGCGCGCCGCCGGACCCGCCGGGCCGTCGGGCGACGACGACCGCCCCCGCCCGGGGGGCGACTCCGACACCCGGCCCTCCCGGGGCCTGCTGATCACCGTCGCGGCGGTGCTGGCGGTCCTGCTCGCGGTGGTCGCGACGGTCCTGCTGTGGCCCGAGGACGATCCGGCGCCCAAGCCCCCGCCGCCGCCCTCCCCCACCACGGCCACGCCGACCCCCACCCCGACGCCCACACCCACGCCGACGCCCACCCCGACGCCGTCCAAGGTGGTCCCGTACAGCTTCTTCCCGGTCGGCACCTGCCTGGACCACCCGCAGCTGAGCAAGACGGTCACCAAGCCGGAGCCCCGTCCCTGCGAGGAGAAGCACGACGGCGAGGCGATCGCCGGGCAGCTGCTGCCGGAGGGGCTGACCGGCGACTACCAGCTGGCCAACACGATGCGGGACGGCTGCAAGGAGGCGCAGGCCGCCGCCGAGGCCCGGCAGGGCGGCGGCGGGCCGTACTACAGCTACCCGGTGGGCCCCAGCCACACCTTCTACCAGCAGGGCTGGCGCGACTACATGTGCGTCCTGACGGCGAGCAACCGGCAGGGTTCCACCAAGCTCACCGGCCGGCTGCGCTGAACCGCCGTCAGCCCTCTTAGGGTGGAGGCATGTCGAACCACGCCCTCGCCGAGCGCCACCGCTTGGCCGAACTGCTGGCCGCCGCCGGGCCGGACGCGCCCACCCTCTGCGCCGGGTGGTCCACCCGGGACCTCGCCGCCCACCTGGTGATCCGCGAGCGGCGGCCGGACGCCGCCGCGGGCATCCGGATCGGCCCGCTGGCGGGCCACACCCACCGGGTGCAGGAGTCCTACGCCGACCGGCCCTACGAGGAGCTGGTCCGGCTGTTCCGCTCCGGCCCACCGGTGCTGTCGCTGTTCTCGCTGCCCGGCGCGGACGAGGCGGCCAACACCGTCGAGTACTACGTGCACGCCGAGGACGTCGCCCGGGCCGGCGACGAGCCCGGCCCGCGGCCCGCGCCGCCCGGGCGGGCCGAGGCGCTCTGGCGCCGCCTGCCGCTGATCGCCCGGCTGGAGGCGGGCCGCCGCTCCCCGGTGCGGCTGGAGCTGAACCGCCCGGACGGCCGCGGCCTGACCGTCGGCCCGGCCGGCTCGCCGACCGTGCGGATCACCGGCGAGCCGGGCGAGCTGCTGCTCTTCGCCTTCGGCCGCGGCGCCCACGCCGAGCTGACGGTGGACGGCCCCTCCGACGCCGTCGAGGCGCTGCGGCACGTCCTGCCGCTGCCGTAGGAGCCCCCGCGAAGGGCCCCGGCTGCGGATGTCAGTGGTGGGGTGCAGACTCGCAGATGGCAGAGTCCGGGCGGGTCACCGCCCGGTCCTGCCCCGTCGTGCACCGGCTCCCCTCTCCCTCGAAGGGACGCTCCACCATGCTCACCACCGACTTCCCCGCCGGCTCCCCCTGCTGGGTCGACCTCGGCAGTCCGGACCCCGCCGCCACCGCGACCTTCTACGGGGCGGTCTTCGGCTGGACCTTCCGGTCCGCCGGTCCGGAGGCGGGCGGCTACGGCTTCCTCCAGTTGGGCGGGCGGACGGTCGCGGCCGTCGGCCCGCTCACCGAGGAGGGCGCCCGGTCCGCCTGGACGACGTACTTCCACGCGCCCGACGCCGAGGCCGCCGCCAAGGCCGTCGAGCAGTCCGGCGGCACCGTCCGGGTCCCGGCCTTCGACGTGATGGACGCGGGCCGGATGGCCCAGCTGACCGATCCGCAGGGCGCCCGGTTCGCGGTCTGGCAGCCCGGCACGGTCAGCGGTCTGGACGTCGTGTCCGAGGACGGCGCGCTGATCTGGGTCGAGCTGCACACCGGTGCGGTGGACGCGGGCTACGCCTTCTACCGGAAGGTGTTCGGCTGGCGCTCCGAGGACTTCCCCGCGCCCGGCATGACGTACAAGGTGGTCTCCCCGGCCGAGGGCGGCCTTCAGGAGACCGGCTTCGGCGGCATCGCCCCCGTGATGGACCAGGACCAGCCGTCGAGCTGGACGCCGTACTTCGGCGCCACCGACGTGGACGGCGCGGTCGCCCGGGCCACCGGCGCCGGTGCCACCGTGCTGATGGGCCCGGAGGACGTCCCGGACGTCGGCCGGATCGCCTGGCTGGCCGACCCGTTCGGCGCCCCCTTCGCACTGATCAAGGGAGAGCCGCCGAAGGAGTCCTGACCCGCTTCCGCGGCGGCACCCCCTGCGCTAACCTCCCGAGCGGGCGTGCGGGCAGCGCAGGGGGTGACGCCGTGCGGCGTGCGGGAGCGGACCGGGACTGGCCCGAGGGCACCCTGCTGGCCGAGCTGCGCCGCGACGGCTCGCCCGCCGCGCTCGCCGCCGAGCAGGCCGTCCTGCGGCTGGGCACCCGGCGCTCGCACGGCCACGGCGAGACGCTGATCCTGGACCGGGACCTCGGCGGCTTCGTGCTGCTCCTGATGGCCGGCTTCGCCAAGGCCACCGTCGAGGACACCGCCGGCGCGACCGCCCTGCTGGACGTCCGCGCCTACGGGGACGTGGTCGGCGAGGCCGCCGCCCTCGACGGCCGGCCCCGCTCGGCGACCGTCACCGCGGCCGGACCGGTCACCGTGCGCCGGATCTCCCAGCCCGACTGGCTGCACTGGCTCGGCGCCCACGCCCCGGCCGGCATCGCGCTGAGCCGCTGCCTGGTGCACCGCGGCCGGACCACCACCCGCCGCCTGGTCGGCCTCGCCTCCGAACCGGTGCAACGCCGGCTCGCCCGTCAGCTGGCCGACCTGGCCCTGCGGTACGGCACCGCGGGCCCGCGCGGCGTCGGCATCACCGTCCGCCCGCGGCTGACCCAGGCCGAGCTGGCCGCGCTGACCGGCGCCGGCGAGCGCCGGGTCCACCACGCCCTGCACGAGCTGGCCGGCCTCGGCCTGATCCGGCTGGGCCGGCGCAGCACCACCGTGCTCTCGCTGCCCGGCCTGCTGGAGCTGGCCGGGGAGGACGAGGGCTTCAGCGGACCGGGTGCCCGGCCTCCCGCAGCGCGTTCTTGACCTCGCCGATCCGTAGGTCGCCGAAGTGGAAGACGCTGGCGGCCAGCACCGCGTCCGCGCCGGCCTCCACCGCCGGGGCGAAGTCGGCGAGCTTCCCGGCGCCGCCGGAGGCGATCACCGGCACCGAGACGGTCTTGCGGACGGCCCGGATCAGCTCCAGGTCGTAGCCGTCCTTGGTGCCGTCGGCGTCCATCGAGTTGAGCAGGATCTCGCCCGCGCCCAGCTCGGCGGCGCGCCCGGCCCACTCGACGGCGTCCAGGCCGGTGCCCTTGCGGCCGCCGTGCGTGGTGACCTCGAAGCCGGAGGCGGTCTCGGTGCCCTCGGGGCAGCGGCGGGCGTCCACCGAGAGCACCAGCACCTGGCGGCCGAACCGCTGGGCGATCTCCCGGACCAGCTCGGGGCGGGCGATGGCGGCGGTGTTGACGCCGACCTTGTCGGCGCCGGCCCGCAGCAGCTTGTCGACGTCCTCGACGGCGCGGATGCCGCCGCCGACGGTGAGCGGGATGAAGACCTGCTCGGCGGTGCGGCGGACCACGTCGTAGGTGGTCTCGCGGTCACCGGAGGAAGCGGTGATGTCGAGGAAGGTCAGCTCGTCGGCGCCCTCGGCGTCGTAGAGCTTGGCCATCTCGACCGGGTCCCCGGCGTCACGGAGGTTCTGGAAGTTGACGCCCTTGACCACGCGGCCGGCGTCGACGTCCAGGCAGGGGATGACACGTACTGCGAGGGTCACGGCTGATTGCCTTCCAGAGCTTCCAGGGTCGCGGCGAGTCCGGCGCGGTGGGCGTCGAGTTCGACCTCGACGAGCATCCGCGAGTCGACCAGGCTCTCGACCACCACGACGGCGGCCACCGGGCGCACCGCGCCGAAGAGCTCGTGGTGGGCGCGGCCCGCCGCGTCGATGTCACGGGCGTGGGTGAGGTACATCCGGGTGCGGACCGCGTCGTCCGCCGTCAGACCGTACGCGGCCAGGGCCTCCAGCGCGTTGCCGAAGGCGGCCTTCGCCTGCTCGTAGGGGTCGCCCTCGCCGTACAGCACGCCGTCCACCAGCGGCCTGGCGCCGGCCACGTGCACCTGGTCCCCGGCGGCGACCGCCTGCGACGCGCCGAGGAGGTCCTCCCAGTGCGAGAACCCGCCGACCCGGCCGCGTACGATCCGACGTTCCGTCATCCCGAAACCGCCTCCAACGCCTCTCCGAGGGTGAACTTCTGCTCGTAGAGTGCCTTGCCCACGATGGCGCCCTCGACTCCCTCGCCGACCAGGCCCGCAATCGCCCGCAGGTCGTCCAGCGAGGAGACGCCGCCGGAGGCGACCACCGGCTTGTCGGTGGCGGCGCAGACGTCGCGCAGCAGCTGCAGGTTGGGGCCGGTCAGGGTGCCGTCCCGGTTGACGTCGGTGACCACGTAGCGGGCGCAGCCCTCGGCGTCCAGGCGGGCCAGCACGTCGAAGAGCTGGCCGCCCTCGCTGGTCCAGCCGCGGCCGCGCAGGGTGGTGCCGACCACGTCCAGGCCGACGGCGATCTTGTCGCCGTGCTCGGCGATGGCCTTGGCGACCCACTCGGGGCTCTCCAGGGCGGCGGTGCCGAGGTTGACCCGGGTGCAGCCGGTGGCCAGGGCGGCGGCGAGCGAGGCGTCGTCGCGGATGCCGCCGGACAGCTCGACCCTGATGTCCAGGGTGCCGGTGATCTCGCGCACCAGGTCCCGGTTGGAGCCGGTGCCGAAGGCGGCGTCGAGGTCGACCAGGTGCAGCCACTCGGCGCCGGCGTCCTGCCAGGCGAGGGCGGCGGCGAGCGGCTCGCCGAAGGAGGTCTCGGTGCCGGAGGCGCCCTTGACCAGGCGGACGGCCTGGCCGTCCCGGACGTCGACGGCGGGCAGCAGTTCGAGGCGGCTCATGGTGTTACAACTCCGTCGTCAGGGGGTCGTCAGAGGGTGCTGACCCAGTTGGTCAGCAGGGCGGCGCCGGCGTCGCCGGACTTCTCGGGGTGGAACTGGGTGGCCCACAGCGGGCCGTTCTCGACGGCCGCGACGAACGGCTGCCCGTGGGTGGCCCAGGTGACCAGCGGCGGGTTGATCCGCGCGCTGTGCGCCTCCAGCTCCCAGGTGCGCACCCCGTAGGAGTGGACGAAGTAGAAGCGGGTGTCCGCGTCCAGGCCGGCGAACATCCGGCTGCCCTCGGGGGCGTCCACGGTGTTCCAGCCCATGTGCGGCACGACCGGCGCCTCCAGCGGCTCCACCGTGCCCGGCCACTCGTCGCAGCCGGCGGTCTCCACGCCGTGCTCGACGCCCTTCTCGAAGAGGATCTGCATGCCGACGCAGATGCCCATGACCGGTCGGCCGCCGGCCAGCCGGCGCCCGACGATCCAGTCCCCGCGGACCGACTTCAGTCCGCGCATGCAGGCCTCGAAGGCGCCGACGCCGGGGACCAGCAGGCCGTCGGCGTCCATCGCGGTCCGGTAGTCGGAGGTGACGGTGACGTTCGCCCCGGTCCGCTCCAGGGCGCGCTGCGCCGAACGGAGGTTGCCCGAGCCGTAGTCGAGCACCACGACGTTCTTGCCCATGTTCAGGTGTCCAGTCTTTCGTTCGCTCGACGGTTACAGACGCATGAGGCCCGAGCCCAGGCACATCACGGCGCCCAGCGCGAGCACCAGGATGACGCCCTTGGACTGCTTCTGCTTCCAGAACGAGATGACGCCGCCGGCCAGGAACAGTCCGACAAAGATCAGGATCATCGCGGAGTTGCTCACAGCGCACCCTTGGTCGACGGGAGGATGCCGGCCGCGCGCGGGTCGCGCTCGGCGGCGTAGCGCAGGGCCCGGGCCAGCGCCTTGAACTGGCACTCCACGATGTGGTGCGCGTTGCGCCCGTACGGCACGTGGACGTGCAGGGCGATCTGCGCCTGGGCCACGAAGGACTCCAGGATGTGCCGGGTCATGGTGGTGTCGTAGGTGCCGATCATCGGCGCCATCTTCTCCGGCTCGCTGTGCACCAGGTAGGGGCGGCCGGAGAGGTCGACGGTCACCTGGGCGAGCGACTCGTCCAGCGGCACGGTGCAGTTTCCGAACCGGTAGATGCCGACCTTGTCGCCGAGCGCCTGCTTGAAGGCGGCGCCGAGCGCGAGGGCGGTGTCCTCGATGGTGTGGTGGGTGTCGATGTGCAGGTCGCCGTCGGTCTTCACGGTGAGGTCGAAGAGGCCGTGGCGGCCGAGCTGGTCGAGCATGTGGTCGTAGAAGCCGACGCCCGTGGAGATGTCGGTCTTGCCGGTGCCGTCCAGGTCTATCTCGACCAGGACGGAGGTCTCCTTGGTGGTGCGCTCGACGCGTCCGGTGCGGGTCATTCGGGTTACAGCTCCTTGATCACTGTGGCGACGGCGTCCAGGAAGGCGTCGTTCTCGGCGGGGGTGCCGGCGGTGACGCGCAGCCACCCCGGGACGCCGTTGTCACGGACCAGGACGCCGTGGTCGAGGATGGCCTGCCAGACGGCGTGGGTGTCGGCGAAGCGGCCGAACTGGACGAAGTTGGCGTCCGAGTCGGTCACCTCCAGACCGAGCCCGCGCAACGCCTCGACCAGCCGGTCGCGCTCCTCCTTGAGCCGGCCGACGTAGCCGAGCAGGGTGTCGGTGTGCTCCAGGCAGGCCAGCGCGGTGGCCTGGGTGACGGCCGACAGGTGGTAGGGGAGACGGACCAGCTGCACCGCGTCCACCACCGCTGGGTCGGCGGCCAGGTAGCCCAGGCGCAGCCCGGCCGCGCCGAAGGCCTTGGACATGGTGCGGGAGACCACCAGGTTGGGGCGGCCCTCGGTCAGCGGCAGCAGCGAGTCGCGGTGCGAGAACTCGACGTACGCCTCGTCGACCACCACCAGGCTGGGCCGGGCGGCCTGCGCGGCCTCGTAGAGCCGCAGCACGGTACCGGCCTCGACGGCGGTGCCGGTCGGGTTGTTCGGCGAGCAGACGAACACCACGTGCGGGCGGTGCTCGGCGATCGCCGCGGCGGCGGCGTCCAGGTCGATGGTGAAGTCGGCGTTGCGGGGGCCGGAGATCCAGCCGGTGCCGGTGCCGCGGGAGATCAGCGCGTGCATCGAGTACGAGGGCTCGAAGCCGAGCGCGGTGCGGCCAGGGCCGCCGAAGGTCTGCAGCAGCTGCTGGAGCACCTCGTTGGAGCCGTTGGCGGCCCAGACGTTCTCCCGGGCGACGGCGTGGCCGGTGGTGCGGGTGAGGTACGCCGCCAGGCCCTCGCGCAGCTCGACCGCGTCCCGGTCGGGGTAGCGGTTGAGGTGGCGGGCGGCCTCGGCGACCCGCTCGGCGATCCGGGCGACCAGCTCCTCGGGGAGCGGGTACGGGTTCTCGTTGGTGTTCAGCTGGACCGGGACGTCGAGCTGCGGGGCGCCGTAGGGCGACTGGCCGCGCAGCTCGTCCCGGACGGGAAGGTCGTCGATGGTGGTCACGCGCTCGGCACACTCCACTCGAATCGGGCCTTGATCGCGTCACCGTGACCGGGCAGGTCCTCGGCGTTCGCCAGGTTGACGACGTGCTCGGCGATGCCGGCCAGCGCCTCGCGGTCGTACTCGACGACCTGCACGCCGCGCAGGAAGGTCTGCACGGACAGGCCCGAGGAGTGGCAGGCGCAGCCGCCGGTGGGCAGCACGTGGTTGGAGCCGGCCGCGTAGTCGCCGAGCGAGACCGGGGTGAACCGGCCGAGGAAGATCGCGCCGGCGTTGCGGACCTTCGCGGCGACCGCGTGCGGGTCGCGGGTCTGGATCTCCAGGTGCTCGGCCGCGTAGGCGTTGACCACGGTCAGGCCCTGCTCCAGGTCGTCGACCAGGATGATGCCGGACTGCCGGCCGCCCAGCGCCTCGGCCACCCGCTCGCTGTGCCGGGTGCGGGCGACCTGGGCCTTCAGCTCGGCCTCGACCGCGTCGGCCAGCGCCACCGAGTCGGTGACCAGCACCGAGCCCGAGGTCGGGCCGTGCTCGGCCTGGCTGATCAGGTCGGCGGCGACGTCCACCGGGTCGGCGCTGTCGTCGGCGAGGACGGCGATCTCGGTCGGGCCGGCCTCGGAGTCGATGCCGATCCGCCCGGCGAAGTAGCGCTTGGCGGCGGCCACGTAGATGTTGCCGGGGCCGGTGACCATGTTCACCGGCTCGCACTCCTCGGTGCCCAGCGCGAACATGGCGACCGCCTGGGCGCCGCCGACCGCGTACACCTCGGTGACGCCGAGCAGCGCGCAGGCCGCCAGGATGGTCGGGTGCACCCGGCCGCCGAAGGCCTTCTGCGGCGGGGAGGTCACCGCGATGCCGCGGACCCCCGCCTCCTGCGCCGGCACCACGTTCATCACAACGGAGGACGGGTAGACGGCCAGGCCGCCCGGCACGTACAGCCCGACCCGGTCCACCGGCACCCAGCGCTGGGTCACCGTGCCGCCCGGCACCACCTGGGTGGTGTGCCCCTCGCGGCGCTGGTCCCCGTGCACGATGCGGGCGCGGCGGATCGACTCCTCCAGCGCGGCGCGCACCTTCGGCTCCAGCCCCTCCAGGGCCTCGGCGATCTGCTCGGCGGGGACCCGGGTGGACTCCAGCCGCACGCCGTCGAAGCGCTCGGTGATCTCGATCAGCGCCGCCACCCCGCGATGATGCACGTCCTCCGCGATCGGGCGCACCGTCTCCAGGGCGGCCGCGACGTCGAAGTCGGCACGGGGCAGCAGGTCGCGCGGGTCGTCGAGCGAGCCGCGCAGATCGATTCGAGAGATCACGCCACCCAGTGTAAGGAGTGGCCGGAACCGGCGGTCCCGCATTTCAGTCCGTGATACGAAGGGCGAGACGGCCGGGGGAGGCCGGGGACATCTGGGGGGAACCGTGACGGATCGGGCACCGGACGGCTGGACCGCCGCGGAGCAGGCGCTCTGGGAGGCGTTCCGGCACGGCCGCATCCACGACCTGCGCAGCGGCGGGGCCTCCGAGGACGACCCGTTCGGCGAGGCCGTCTGGGGCCCGGAGCGGACGATCCGCGCGGTGGTGCTCTCCCGCCTGCTGCTGGACGGTCCGGCCGCCGTCCCCGGCCGGGTCGCCTCGCTCAAGCTGACCGGCGCCCTGGTCACCGGGCCGCTGCGGCTGGCCGGCGGCACCATAGGGCACTACGTCGAACTGCACGACTGCCGCTTCGACCAGAAGATCCTCATGTCCGAGGCCGAGGCCGGCACCCTGCGCCTGGTCGGCTGCCGGCTCCCCCGCCTGGAGGCCTCCCGGCTGACCACCTCCGGGGACCTCCACCTGGCCCGCTGCCGCATTCCGCAGGGCGTACGGCTCACCGACGCCCGGATCGGCACCGACCTGCTGCTCAACCAGGCCGTCCTGGGCGGCGACCGGTACGGCCGGGCGCTGTCCGCCGACGGCCTCGCCGTCAGCCAGGACTTCGAGGCCGAACGGCTGGAGGCCGTCGGCGAGGTCAGCCTGCGCACCGCCCGGATCGGCGGCCGGCTCTCGCTGCGCGGCGCCCTGCTGCGGGCCGTCCCGGAGAACCCCAACGCGCTCAACGCCCCCCGGATCACCGTCGGCCACACGCTGTACCTCAGCAGCTCCGCCGACCGCGGCTGGACCGACTCGCAGTCCTACTACGGCTCCGGCTACGGCCAGGCCGTCCCGCCGAGCGCCGACAGCACGCCGTTCCGCGCCTACGGCCGGGTGCGGCTCTCCGACGGCCGGTTCGAGAACGCCTGCCTGATCTCCGGCGCCGAGTTCCACCTCGACGAGGGCGACGAACTGGCCCTGCGCCGGATCCAGACCCCCGAGCTGCGGTTCACCTGCCGCACCCCGCCCACCGGCACCGTCTCGCTCTCCCGCGCCCGGATCGGCAACCTCGTCGACGCCCCCGACGCGTGGCCGCAGGGCAGGCACCTCGGCCTCACCGGCTTCACCTACGAGTGCCTGCGCCCGGCCGCGCCGTTCACCGTCCAGCAGCGGATCGCCTGGCTGGAGAGCGCCTCGGTGGACTTCCAGCCCGAGTCCTACGAGCAGCTCGCCGCCGCCCTGCGCCGGGACGGCGCCGACGACGACGCCCGCACGGTGCTCTACGCCAAGCAGCGCCGCCGCCGGCAGACCCTCCCGCTGCCGGCCCGGATCTGGGGCCGGGTCCAGGACGCCACCGTCGGCTACGGCTTCCGCCCCGGCCGGGCCGCGCTGTGGCTGCTGCTCGCCTGGGCGCTCGGCAGCCTCTACTTCGCCACCCACCCGCTGCAACCGCTCAAGGCCGACGAACGCCCGCACTGGAACCCGGTGCTCTACGCGCTCGGCCAGCTGCTGCCGGTCGTCGACCTCGGCCAGAAGGGCTGGAACCCCGGCGGCACCGCCCAGTGGGTCTCCTCCGGCCTGGTCATCGTCGGCTGGGTGCTCGCCACCACGGTCGCCGCCGGTGCCACCCGGATGCTCCAGCGGCTCTAGCTAGGCCGGTGCCGGTCCCGGTCGCGCTCCCGGTCCGGGGCCAGGGCCGTGGACGCCCGCCGGGCCCGGGGAACTACGCTGTCCGCCGTGACAGAACGGCTTCCGCTCTTCCCGCTGAACACGGTGCTCTACCCGGGCCTGGTGATGCCCCTCAACGTCTTCGAGGAGCGCTACCGCCGTCTCGTCGCCGACCTGCTGGAGCAACCCGAGGACCAGCCGCGCCGCTTCGGCGTGCTCGCCATCAAGGACGGCCGCGAGGTCGCCCCGGTCCGTCCCGACGACGGGCCGGCCGGCCCGCTGGACGGCCTCGGCACCGCCACCGGCGACCCGCTGGAGGCGCTCCACCACATCGGCTGCATCGCCGACGTCACCTCCGTCCAGCCGCAGCCGGACGGCCGGTACGAGCTGCTGGTCACCGGCACCACCCGGTTCTGGCTCCGGTCCGTGGACGTCGGCGGCCCCTACCTCGTCGGCGAGCTCGAACCCATCGAGGAGCGCACCGGCGAGGGCTCCGGCGCGCTCGCCGCCGAGGTCGAGCGGATCTTCCGCACCTACCAGCGCCGGCTCGCCGGCGCCCGCGAGGCCAGCACCGTCGGCCGCCAGGAACTGCCCGAGGACCCGCAGGTGCTGTCCTACCTGGTCGCCGCGGCCGCCGTCCTGGAGGTCCCGCTCAAGCAGCAGCTGCTCGCCTGCCCCGACAACGCCCAGCGGCTGCGCGCCGAGCTGGACCTGCTGCGCCGCGAGACGGCGGTGCTCGGCTGGCTGCCCTCGCTGCCCGCCGTCAACCTCACCCGCCAGTCCTTCAGCCCCAACTGACCGAGCCCACCGATCGGGGAGCCCCCGTGGCCAAGAAGCCGAAGAAGGGCGGCCAGGGCACGCCCGCGACGGTCGCCCTGGAGACCGCCGCCGTGCCGTTCACCGTCCACTCCTACGAGCACGACCCGGCCGCCGCCTCCTACGGCGGCGAGGCCGCCGAGGCGCTCGGCGTACCGGCCGAGCGGGTGTTCAAGACCCTGGTCGCCGACGTCGACGGCGTGCTGACCGTCGGCGTCGTCCCGGTCGCCGGCCAGCTCGACCTCAAGGCGCTCGCCGCGGCCGTCGGTGGCAAGCGCGCCGCGATGGCCGACCCGGCCGCCGCCGAACGCAGCAGCGGCTACGTCCTCGGCGGCATCTCCCCGCTGGGCCAGCGCCGCCCGCTGCGCACCGTCGTCGACGCCAGCGCCCTCACCCACCCCACCGTCTACGTCTCCGCCGGCCGCCGCGGCCTGGAGGTCGAGCTCTCCCCCGCCCACCTCGTCACCCTCACCGGCGCCCGCACCGCCCCCATCGCCCGCTGACCCCCCGCGCGCAGCGAAAGGGCCCGGCGCCGCACCGTCCCCGCGACCCGGGCCCCGCACCGCATCCGTCCGACGAGCCGCCCCGTCAGCCCTCCCGCCGGTCCGCCGGAGCCCCGGCGTCCACGGCCGCGGGCCCCGGCACCCAGTACGGCGGCGGGTCCTCCTCGCGCTTGCCGAAGGCCGCCGACAGCGCCAGCAGCAGCACCATCGCCGCCATCGGCCAGGCCAGCACCGCGCCGTAGGCCCCGAGGTCGATGTCCGCCTGGAAGTGCCCGCCGTCCCCGACCCGCCGCGCCTCCGCGACCAGGTCGCTGCCCGGCCCGAGCCACCGCCCGAGCCCCCACGCCCCCACCGACGCCAGCAGGCCGCCGGCCGCCAGCCCGACCGCCACCGCGATCCCGCCGCCCCGCTTCCGGGTGACCAGGAACGCCCCCAGCGCGGTCAGGACGCCCATGCCGAGCCCGAGCAGCACGAACACGCTGTCGGCCCCGGCCCGCTGCTCCCCCTCGGGGTCGCCGTAGAGGATCTTGTTGCCGTCGACCACCAGCGGCACCCTGGGCGCCAGCCAGGCCCACAGCCCGCCCATCACGACCCCCAGCACCAGGCAGGCCAGCACCGTGGCCGCCCCGACCCTCAGCTCGGGCAGCAGCCGCTGCGCCATCGGCTCCGCGGGCTGCTCCTTCCCGTCCACCAGGTCCGGCCCCGGCGGCAGCGCGTACGGATCACGTGCGGCGGGCGGACCGGCTTCGGCGTGCGGAGCGGGCACGGCGTCCGCCGGGACGGCGTCGGCGGGGTCCGGAGGTGTGTTCGGTACGGTCACGCCCCCCATCGTTTCACGGCCGCCACCCCCGCGGCCCGGCCACCCACCGACCGGCCGACCGGCCGCCCGGGCCCGGCCCCTAGCGCCGGGTGGCCCGCCGGTACGCCCAGGTGGCGACGGCCAGCGACACCACGCCCACCCCCGCGCACACCGCGAGGTCCCCGGCCACCGCCGCCCAGTCCGGCGACGGCCGGAACGTCCGGGCGAACGCCTCCACCGCGTAGGTGGACGGCAGCAGGTCGCGCAGCCACAGCACCGGCTGCGGCAGGTGGTCCACCGGCAGGACGCCGAGCAGCAGCGCCGCCGACATGCCCAGCTGCCCCAGCATGGTGGCGATCTCCTGCTTGGGCGCGAGCAGCCCGCAGGCCGCGCCGAGCCCGGAGAGCGCCGCCCCGGCCAGCGGCACCACCGCGAGCAGCACCCACAGCTGTCCGAGCGGCAGTCCGAACATCACCGCGCCGACGGCCGCCGTGACCAGCGTCCCGGGCAGGGTGAACGAGGCGAACGCGGCGGCCGCGCCCAGCACCACCGAGGCGGCCGGAACCGGGAGCGTCGCGTAGTGGTCCAGCCCGCCGCTGGCCCGCAGCCGGCCGAAGTACTGGGCCAGCAGGTTGAGCGCCACGAAGGCGACCACCAGCACGCTGGAGCCGGACACCACGTAGCGGGCGGCCGAGGTCTGCCCGGCGTCGACGACGCCCCGCATCATCACCAGGATGCCGAGCGACTGGAAGGTGGCCACGAACAGCAGCGGGATCCGCGCCACCCGGGCCCGGGCGAGCTGCGCCCGGTAGACGGCGGCGAGGGCGGGCAGCAGCCGGGCGGCGGGGGCCAGCGGGGCGGGCCCGCCGGCCGCGTCCGGGGTGGTCCGCGGCGGTGAGGAGAGCAGCGTCACTTGGCCAGTCCTCCGTGGCGGCCGCCCAGTTTGAGGTAGGCGTCCTCAAGGCTCGGGGTGGCCAGGGTGAAGTCGTCCAGGGCGGCGAAGGCCGGGCCGGTGGTGACGGCTGAGACCAGTTCGCGGGCCTGCTCGGGGGTGGTGCGGACGGTCCAGCGGCGGCCGGTGCGCTCGGCCCGTTCGGCGAGCGCCGCGACCGCGGGGACGTCCAGCGGTGCCTCGTCCCGCCAGACCAGGTCGAGCCGGACGTCGCCGTCGACCAGTGCCTTGAGGCCGCCGGGGGTGTCGCAGGCGATCACCCGGCCCTCGTCGACCACGGCGACCCGGTCCAGTACGGTCTCCGCCTCGATCACGTTGTGGGTGACCAGCAGCACGGTGGTGGCGCGCTCGGCCCGGCGGCGTTCGACCGCCGACCAGACGGACCGCCGGGCGACCGGGTCCATGCCGGTGGTGGGCTCGTCGAGGACGAGCAGCGGTCGGTCGCCGACCAGGGCGGCGGCGACGCAGGCGAGCCGCCGCTGGCCGCCGGAGAGCTTGGCGAGCGGCCGCTGGGCGAGCGGTTCCAGGGCCAGCTCGGTGATCACCTCGTCGGCGGCGGCGCGGGCCGCGGCCCGGCTCAGGCCGCGCAGCCGTCCGGTGGTCTCGGCGGCGAGGGCGACGGTCAGCTCGTCGAGCGCGGTGGACTCCTGGCCGAGGTAGCCGAGCAGCCGGGCGGCCCGTTCGGGGTGCCGGACCACGTCGTGGCCGAGGATCTCGATGCTGCCCGAGTCGGGCCGCAGCAGTCCGGTGAGCTGTCGCACCAGGGTGGACTTGCCCGCGCCGTTGGGTCCGAGCAGGCCGAAGATCTCCCCCTGCCGGACGGTCAGGGTGATGCCGTCGTTGGCCCGGATCACGCCGGCGGAGGCCCCGCGCCCGGCGCGGTACGTCCGGACCAGGTCCCGTACGGCACAGCACGGCGAGGTCTCCTGGGGTGCCCGCCCGGCCGTCTCACTCACGACCGAAGACTCTACGCGGTGCAACGGGCGAAGCGGACAACGGGGCCCCGCCCCGGCTCCCGGGCGGCCGGTCAGTCGTCGACGACCAGGTCCCCGCCGGGGACGCGGGCGGCGAGCTCCTTCCAGAAGCCCGCCCGGATCGCGTACCGGTCGTGCTCGTCGATCTGGTCGTCCTTGTGCGCCAGCAGCCCGAAGCGGGCGGCGTAGCGCAGCAGCTCGCCGTCGACCCGGTGCGGGATGCGCGGGTAGCCGGGCCACAGCACGGTGAGCCGTTCGGCGTCGCCGATCCGGCTGGTCCAGCGGCGGGCGAAGACCTGGCCGACCTCGTGGGCGTCGCCGCCGATCGAGGTGATGTCCTCCTCGCGGTCGGCCCAGCGCTGTTCGGCGGTGGTGAGCTGGGCGAGGGTCGGCAGGCCGTCGCCGGCGGTGACGGCGGGCTCGGCGACGGGCCGGTCGATCCAGCCGCGGTCGGAGGACCAGCGCAGCACCGGGCCGGTCTGCTGCTGACCGTTCTGCTGGCCGTTCTGCTGCTGGGCGACGGCGGCCTGCCGGTCGGCGCTGCGTCCGGCGAGGTCCTTGGGGGTGGGGACGACCTTGAGCCCGGCGGCGGCCGGCTGCGGGCCGCCGTTGACGGCGGCGGCGGGCGCGGCGGTGCCGGCGGGGGCCGCCGCGGGTTCGTCGGCGGCGGGGCCGCCGGGCACCTGGGCCGCGGGCAGCGGGCCGGGCAGGGCGGCGGGGGGTGCGGCGGGCGGGGCGGAGAGGATCTTGGCGATGTCGTGCCGGGCGCCGGGGCCGGGGAAGACGCTGGAGGTGTCGCGCAGGCTGAACGACCCCTCGATCCACTCGCGGTCCAGCACCCGCCGTTCGTCGGCCTCGCCGACGAGGTCCTCGGACTGGTTGAAGTCGCCGTCGGCGGCCTGCAACGCCCAGAGGTGGACGACGACGCCGTGCTCCTTGGCGGACATCATGCCGGGCAGCAGGTCGCCGTCGCCGGTGATCAGCACGACGTCGGAGCAGGCCCGGTTGCGGGCGAGTTCGGAGAGCTCGGCGTGCATCGCGGCGTCGACGCCCTTCTGCACCCAGCGGCCCTCGGCCCTGGTGAGCGCGCCGAGCCGGACGGTGACCCGGGGCAGGACCCGCAGCCGCCGGTGCTCGGGCATCGGGCGGCGTTCGGGCGCGGCGTCGAACCAGTAGATCCGCAGCAGCGGCAGGCCGGTCTCGGCCTCGGCGCGCTCGCGCAGGGCGGCGATCAGCGCGGTGTGGTCGACGGTGACCTTGGAGCGGGAGGAGTCGCCGGCGAGCAGACTGGCGGCGGCGCCCAGCAGGTATCCGGCGTCCACCAGGACGACACAGCGGTCCATCGCGCACCTCTTTCCGCTCGCCCTCGGGGTGGGGCTCCGCCGGGTCCGACGGTGCCGGGGTGGGCGGGGTGCGCCCGGGCCCGGACGGCGTGGGGTGAGGGTGAGCCCGCAGCTGCCCGATCGTTTGGGTCAGCTTTTCCCCCAGATCCGCCCGCCGAACCTCGGCCGGCCACCGCTTTCCCCCGCACAGCACGCGGGCCCCCGTCCGATCCCGGACGGGGGCCGCTGTCGGTGCGCGGGGTCCGCTCAGCCCTTGAGCTCCGCGGCGACCAGCTCGGCCAGCTGGACGGCGTTGAGCGCGGCGCCCTTGCGCAGGTTGTCGTTGGAGACGAACAGCGACAGGCCGTTCTCCACCGTCTCGTCGACCCGGATGCGGCCGACGTAGCTGGGGTCCTGGCCGGCGGCCTGGAGCGGGGTGGGGATCTCGCTCAGCTCGACGCCGGGGGCGCCGGTGAGCAGCTCGACCGCGCGCTCGGTGCTGATCGGGCGCTCGAAGCGGGCGTTGATCTGCAGCGAGTGGCCGGAGAAGACCGGGACGCGCACGCAGGTGCCGGCCACCTTCAGCTCGGGGATGCCGAGGATCTTGCGGCTCTCGTGGCGGAGCTTCTGCTCCTCGTCGGTCTCGTTGGAGCCGTCCTCGACGATCGAGCCGGCCAGCGGGACGACGTTGAAGGCGATCGGGCGCTTGTAGACCTTGGGCTCGGGGAACTCGACCGCCGAGCCGTCGTGGGCGAGCGCGGCGGCACCGTCGACGACCTTGGCCGCCTGGTCCTGGAGCTCGGCCACGCCGGCCACGCCGCTGCCGGAGACGGCCTGGTAGGTGGAGACGACGAGGGCGGCGAGCCCGGCCTCCTCGTGCAGCGGGCGCAGCACGGGCATGGCGGCCATCGTGGTGCAGTTCGGGTTGGCGATGATGCCCTTGGGCCGGTCGGCGATCGCCTCGGGGTTGACCTCGGCGACGACCAGCGGGACCTCGGGGTCGCGGCGCCAGGCGGAGGAGTTGTCGATGACGACGGCGCCCGCGGCGGCGGCCTTGGGGGCGAGCGCCTTGGAGGTGGCGCCGCCGGCCGAGAAGATCACGATGTCAAGGCCGGCGTAGTCGGCCGTGGCCGCGTCCTCGACGGTGACCTCGGTGCCCTTCCAGGGCAGCGTGCGCCCGGCCGAGCGGGCCGAGGCGAACAGCCGCAGCTGCTCCACCGGAAGGTTGCGCTGGGCCAGGATCTCGCGGACCACGCCGCCCACCTGGCCGGTCGCCCCGACAATGCCGATCTTCATCCGACTACTCCTCTTGATCTTGCCGCTCATGGCCGCACTCCGCCCATCATGCCTTGTCACCGGCACCGGACGGTCCCGCATTCCATCCTGTGGTCCTCAGTGGTCCAGACCACTGACGAGTTCCAGCGCCCGCGCGACCTCCGCCGGCCCGGCCGGCAGCAGCGGCAGCCGGACGTCCGGCGTCGGGATCCGCCCCTGCGCGTGCAGCACCCCCTTGACCACTGCCGGGTTCGGCGCGGCGAAGGCCGCCACCGCCAGCGCGGTCAGCCGGTGGCCCAGCTCACGGGCCCGGGCCGCGTCCCCGGCCCGCCACGCCTCGGCCAGCTCGACGAAGCGCCCGGTGGCCAGGTGCGCGGAGGCCAGGATGCCGCCGTCCGCGCCCAGCGCCAGCAGCGGCGCCAGCACCGCGTCGTCCCCGCCCAGCACGGAGAACCCGGCCGGCGCCCCGGCCAGCAGCTCCACCGCCGCCTGGTCCACCCCGCCGGTCGCGTACTTGACGCCCGCCACGTTCGGCAGCGCGGCCAGCTCCAGCAGCGCGGCCCCGGACAGCGCCTGCCCGGTCCGGTACGGGATGTGGTAGACGACCAGCGGCACCGGACTGGCCTCGGCCAGCGCCCGGAAGTGCGCGACCGTCCCGGCCTCGCCCGGCCGGACGAAGGACGGCACGGTGACCAGCGCACCCGCCACCCCCGGCACCCGCCCGGCCAGCGCGGCCAGCTCCTCGGCGGCCGCGGCGGTGCCCGGCCCGCCCGCGCCGACCAGCAGCGGCACACCGCGCCGGGCGCAGACCTCCGCACAGACCTCGGTGACCGCGCGCCGCTCGTCCGCGCCCAGCGCGGCCGGCTCGCCGGTGGTGCCGAGCGCGACCAGCCCGGCCGCACCCTCGTCGAGCACCGAGCCGGCCAGCTTCTCCAGCGCGTCCAGCGCCACCGAGCCGTCGGCCGCGAACGGGGTGACCAGCGGGACGAGAATGCCCTTGAGTTCCATGCCCACGATCCTCGGGTCCGCCGATCCCGCAGGTCCAGTTCACGTTTCCGAAGCTTCTCGTAAGCTGAGCCGATGCTCGACGTCCGACGCCTGCGCCTGCTGCGCGAACTCGCCCACCTCGGCACCATCGCCGCCGTCGCCGAGGCGCTCAGCTTCAGCCCCTCGGCGGTCTCCCAGCAGCTGTCCGTCCTGGAGAAGGAGGCCGGCGTCCCGCTGCTGGAGCGCACCGGCCGCCGGGTCGCCCTCACCCCGGCCGGACGCAACCTGGTCCGGCACGCCGAGGCCGTGCTGGAGCGGCTGGAGCAGGCGGACGCCGAACTCGCCCACGCCCGCGAGGGGCTGGCCGGCCCGCTGCGGATCGGCACCTACCCGTCGGCGGCCCGCGCGATCATCCCCGCCGTCCTGGCCGAACTGGCCGGCTGGCACCCGGGGCTGGAGCCGATGGTCACCGAGGTCGACCCGGCCGAGGTCGCGGCGGCGCTGCGCGCGGGCGAGCTGGACGTGGCGCTGGTGCACGAGTACGACCTGGTGCCCGCCGACCCGGAGCCCGGCCTGGCGGTCACCCGGCCGATCTTCACCGAGCCGATGTACCTGGCGGCCCGCACCCCCGGCGCCGTCGCCGACCAGCGCGCCGAGCCGTGGATCCTCGCCCCGCCGGGCACCCTGTGCCACAGCATGGCCGTCCGGGCCTGCGAGGCCGCGGGCTTCGCGCCCCGGATCCGCCACCAGATCGACGACTTCGCGACCGTGCTCGCCCTGGTCGCGGCCGGCCAGGGGGTGGCGCTGGTCCCGCACCTCGGCACCGACCGGCCCCCGCCGGGGGTCGTCCTCACCCGGCTGCCGATGTACCGGCGCACCCGCACCGCCTTCCGCGCGGGCGCCGGCGCCCACCCGGCGATCTCCGCCTTCGTCTCCGCCCTGCACACCGCCGTGCCGGCCCCGCTGCGCAACTCCGCGTAGCGGTGGGCGCCCGTACCCGGCCGGGTACGGG